>JAISND010000182.1 GCA_031276615.1 Treponema sp.
TGCGAATAACGGTGGGGCAGTGGACGGCGTAGCCGTTCTCCGCCCTTTAAGCCTGTCGGGTTTCGTATAACATCAATTTCCTTGTTCGGGATGTCACGGAACCGCATCAGGGAACAGCGCTCCACAGGAGTAGTCTGCCCCGGTCGGCGGTAAAGCCCGCCGCAACGAGCGGATCCGCCCAGGGGCTTGCCGCGGCGTTTTGGCCGTTGATTGTTTCGATTACGAGTTTTCGCGGCGGATGACAGGCCCTGGTCCGGGGCGCTTTGATAAACGCGATGATTTCCCCGCAGTTTTTGTCGTCACGGGGGACGAAGATTTCCAGTTCCCCGCCGTTTTTTGTTGAGACGGCGATAAGATCGGCGCCCCGAAAACAAAGCCGCGCGCTTGTTGTCCGTGGGGGAAGCCGCCCGTCAAGACAATCCGCGGCCAGGCCCGCCGGGCTGGCCGGATCGGCGGCGTTCATCCAGTATACGGCAGAGACTTCTTCGGCCGCTTCCAGTTCTTCGGCAATGGACGGAGAGGCGAACTGCAGCGAGTGAATTCCTTCCAGAAAGCGGCCGGTTACCAGTTCTCCTGAAAGCTCCATGCGTCTCATCGCGGGAAGCAGGGCGGACCAGGAAAAGGCGGGCTGTTCCCGTTCGAAGAAGGGTTTTGCCAATATGCCCCAGCGCCGTAACAGCAGGCGGATCCGGTCCTGGTTCAACTCCGTTTCTTCCAGGGCTGAAAATACATCCGGTATACGCGGCGTGTTTTCCGGTTCGCTTGACAGGGAAAACCAATTTCCCGGTACAGGCGCCCCTTCCCGCCATTTTTCCCGCAAGGCCCCTGGCACGGATCGGGATCTGCGGAAACTCCGGGGGGCGTAACGGGGGCTTAGGCCGGGAATGTCTCCCGCGAACTTTTGCCGAACGCTTTGAGGTACGGGGGCCTGCGGGTTAAAGCCCTGTTCCAGACCCCGGCGTATCGCCTGGAAAGAATCGGAAGAAATTAGCGAGGACCAGACCGCCTCCCACAGCAATTCGGCGGCCTTGCGGGAACCTGAACCCTGAGCGTCTTCGATAAGCCCCGCGCGGACCAGCTCATCCCTGATTTCCCAAAAATCCCGGAACCGTCCGCGGAAGGCCCCGATTATGGGCGGCGCGTCCAAAACACCGTTCCATACCAGTTCAAGCTCGTCCGGGGCGCAGAAGCCTATACGTTCTTTTCCCGCTCCGAACCAGAGAAGCCGGGCCGTGGAGAGGGCCTTGTCGAGGATTTCGGGTTTGTAGGCGCCGGTACGGGCGGGGAGGATTTCGGTTTCCCAGAGCCGGGCGGGGGCGGCGTAACAGGAAAGGACGGCGAAAGCCGAATCCGCCGGACGATCCGCCGTTTTGGGAATAAGTCCCTGGCGTAGCGAAAGAAACGGCGTAAGGAGGGCGGCGGGCCGTTCCCTGATACGGGGCCGCGCTTTTTTCCGGGCAAGCCTCATAAGGAGATCAAAATTTTCCGCGTCGCAGTAAAGGTTTTTCGCGTCTTCATCCGTGCCTTCCACGCGGATACCGCCGGCCGCTTCCCCGGCTTCGACCAGGGCCTCCGCCGCGGCTTCGGCTTCCGTATCGCCGCAGCCAAAAACGGCGGCGATACGCCGGGCGGAAACAGGCCCCTGGTAACGGAGCCACTCCCCAAGCCTCGGAAGAAGGACGCCCGGAAGAGAGGCAGTCGAAAGAGAAGCCTCGAGAAGAGAGGCTTCGGGAAGAGAGGCGCCCGACAGGGAGACGGCGGGATTTTCGGAGGGAACAGACAGATCGCGGTGGACGATGACGGGAACGGCGGCGCCGGGAAAAGTTATTTCGGCGATGCGGCCCCCGAGGCCCGGATCCCGGCGAAGTTCTTCCCGCAGTCCGGCGGGGAGAAAGCCCTCAAGGGTTTTCCATTCGCCGGCGGGAATCGCTATGCGTTCACGGACCCATTCGGCAAGGCTTAGGGGATCTTCGGGAGTCCAGCCGGAAAGTTCCCGTCTGAGCTTCGCGGTAAAGGCGCTTACCAGGCTTTCGTCCAGACGGGGCCGGAACCGGGGGTCTCCGACGGCGTCCGCGACAGCCCTGTCCGAGGGAGTACCGGCCAGGCCCCCGCGCCGCATTACGTTATGCGCCACGCCATTGCCCGGCCGGCCGGGTATGTCGCTTCGTTCATCGTATTCGTACATGAACGCGCTTGTTTCTTTCCAGGCCAGATCGCGTGAAAAGGGCGAGGGAGACGATGAACGGAATACGCCTGTTTTTACCGTTCCGTCCGCGAGGTCTTCAAGCAGTTCCCGAAAGCCGTTCATGTCGAACCTGTCCGCAAGGCAAATTCGCCAGGCTTCGGTTACCACGGGAAAATCACTCAGGCCGGAAACCCTGTCGTAAAGGCGCTTTGCCCGCTGGCGCGTTATCCAAAGGGGAATGCGGCGGCCGAAATTTCCCCGGGGAATCGCGAGGGAAAGTTCCGCGGCTTCCCTGAAGGCGGCCCCGAAAATTCCCGACGATTCAAGATGCCCGCGGAAACAGCCTTCTCCCTTTGCGGCAAGTTCCGGAAAGACGCCGCCGATCAGGGCTTCGGGGTTTTCCGTTGACAGGCGGGGAACGATCAGCAGCAGCGCGTTGTCGTCGATAATCGCCTCAACCCGCGCCCCGGTCTTTTCTTCCAGCAGTTCCGCCAGGGCAAAACCCAGAGGGTAGTTCAGCGCGCCGCCCCGGAAACTGTGAAACACAATCTGATACGAGTCGGGCCTGGCCGCGGCGTCGATAATCTCAATGGGGATATGGGCCTTTCCAGGGAGCCGGACAGCGCCCTGTGCCCCGCGTTGTCTTTCAAGCAGATCCCCAAGGGCCGTTGCCGCTTCTTCGCTTATGCCGCGCGGCGCGGAGAAAGCGCCGCCCGCCGTACAAACGGAATTTTCATAGCCGTCAAAAAGATCGAGTATGCGGCGGCAAAGGACGGGGCTTCGGAACGGGGTGTCGGCTTTCCAGAACGGCTGAAAATCGGCGCCCCGTTCCGAAGGGATAACGGTGATCGCCTCGTCACCGATGTTGATGATGTTCCAGGAACGGGCGCCGAAATCGAAACAGTCGCCCAGCCGCCGTTCAAAAACAAATTCCTCGTCAAGCTCGCCGATCTTTGTTCCGTCGGGCAGGCGCATCGAATAAAGCCCCCGGTTGGGAATTACCCCGCCGGACGAATAGAGAAGGGTCACGGCCCCGGCGGCGGCGTGGCAGAGGCCGTCGGTATCGACAAAGAGCCGGGGTTTAAGTTCCCTAAACCGTCCGGCCAGCATGGCGATTACCTGATCAAAGTTTGATTTTTCCAGATCCGAAAAGGCCGGGAACCTTTTGACGATTGTGTAGAGTTCGGCGGAGGTTCGCGGCTTTTCGGCGACCAAGGCGAGGACGATCTGGGCAAGCACGTCCAGGGGGTTTTTTACCGGGTGAAGCGCCTCGATTTCTTTTTCCGCCACCGCCCCGGCAAGGGCCGCGCCGCTTACAAGATCCATGCCGTGAAACGGAACAAGCCGGGCGCGGCTAATCCGTCCGACCCCGTGGCCCGCGCGGCCTATACGCTGAAGGGCCTGGGCGCAGCCCGACACGCCGCCGGCGAGGATCA
>JAISND010000025.1 GCA_031276615.1 Treponema sp.
TTCTTCCGGCTGTATAATAATGCAGGACACTGCCCGCAGGGCGCAAATCGCAAGAGCTTACAGAAACAGCGGTTCCCGGTACTTGACTTTACATGTTTATGACTAACATAAACCTCCCCGCCTGAAGGGCGGGGGTATTAGACCCCACCGCGAGTAGAAACAGACCGGCGCCCTACACCGGCAGTTCTCGCGCCCAGGTAACGCCTATGGTGACAGACACCATTTAAGTCCACAGATTACTCTGATTTTTCGTCCCGAAACCCTCTTAAATCCGTGTAATCTGCGTAATCAGTGGACGTTATTCCTGAGTTTTAGTCCAATGAAGAACCCCGGGATATGAATCCCCGCCTTCCGGTCAGGCAAAATCCGTAACCTTGGAGCGAAATTGCCGGTTGAGCATTTCCCAAAACTTGGTTATTTTTGGGAAATGCTCCTGAAAAAGCGGCCTGAAGTCCGCTTTTTCCCATTTATCTAAGGGTGCTTTCCCAAAAACTGAAGTGTTGGGAAAGCCTCGGTTTATCGAAAATAAGTGCCGATTCTGTATTTAGGCATTTGACGGAAAAAGCATAATTGGGATAGAATGGATACATGAAAAGGAGAAAATTCTACCTGTTTTTTTTCATGGCCCTGCTTTTGGGCTGCGCTTCAAACCCGGCTCCCGAGCCGGCGCCCGCGGAAGAGCCTTCCGTACCCGCCGCGGCAGCGGAACCCGCGGCGGAGGAAGCGGCCTTTGATCCCGGCAGCATCAGCAGGGAAGTGTTCGACTCAACCAAGGTTGACGTGCAGAACTTCATTCAGAACCTTAACAGAATTATCGCCGGGAAGGACTACAGGGCGTGGGTGGAGCATCTTGGGGAGAACTATTTTGCCGAAATAAGTTCCCCCCAATTCCTGTCCGAGACTTCGAATCAGCCCCGGCTTAAAACACAGAAAATCGTGCTCAACTCCGCGGAAGATTATTTCAACCATGTGGTTGTGCCTTCCCGGGCGGACGACCGGGTTGACGATATTGAATTTGTCGGCCAGAACCGCGTCAAGGCCTACAGGGTAACTCCCGGCGGCCAGCGCCTCCGTCTCTACGAACTCGAAGGTTTCGGAGACACCTGGAAGATAATCAACTGAGGAGCCGGCGGTTTTGGAGATTGAGCCGTTTTCAGTACCCGGTTGGCGTGAGCCGCCGGTTCGATGAAACCGGCCCGGGAAAGTGGCTAAAAGTCCGCTTTTCCGTTAAAATTTAAAACAGGAAGCTTTTCCAAAACTTCAGTTTGCGGGAAAGCATGCCTGGATTTATAAGCTCTTTCAAAATTACAGTCCCCCGGACTGCCGGATTTTGAAACGGCCTTGATTCATACACATAAGGAGAAATATTGATGATAACTTTCAAGCGTTTGTTTGTTCTTGTTGTAAGCGCGCTCTTTGCCGTTTCCGCGCTTGGCGGGCAGACTTCTTCCGATTCGCGCTCCGGTTCCGGTGAGGAAATGTCCGTGGAGGAATCCTACCTGCAGGAATCGGTTGAGCTTATGGTGATCCGGGAAACCAGCCGCTCCGACAGCAGGGATCAGAAACTGATAGCCCTTGAATACATCGGCAACGCAATTGACCGGGGAAACACGGGGGAGGAGATCCGTTCCGCCCTGGAATACCTTTCCATGGAAGGCGTTATGAGCAAGGCCCGCGAAAACGGCCGGCTGGTAAACAACTTCCCCGACGTGCGCCGGCAGGCCGCGAAATACCTGGGCGATCTGGGGTCCCCGGAAGCAAAAAACACCCTCCTCAAAATCTGTGTCGCCGACCCGGAACCCATGGTGATTCAGGAAGCGGTTAAATCCCTCGGGAATATCGGCCTCAACGACAATGACGAAACCATCAGTACCATAGCCTGGATTGTTACCCGCTTTGACGTGCTCAACCCGGACAATCTGCTTGCCCTTTCGGCAATCGAGGCCTTTGACAAGATTGCCGAAAAGAACAACGGCATCAGGGATCCAAACGCCATCCGGGTTCTTATCCGCATATCCGAGGGGCCCTATATCAAGCCTGTCCAGGAACGCGCCAGGCAGACCCTGACGAATCTGCGTAAATACGCGGCGCAGAATCAGGATAAAAACAGCCGGAACAGGAATCAGGGCGCTTCGGGATCGGGGAATTCCGGCCAGTAAGACGCGGAATGCCGCGGGACGATCCCTTTTCGGATTGCAGGCCGGGCCTGAAAACGCCCCGAAGCGCGGGCAGGGTTGAAGATTTCAGGAGGCAGGCATGAAAAAGGCGCCTATTTTCCTTTTCCTTTTGCTTTTAACCCTCGGGGTCCTGGTTTTCGCGGACGGCGAATCGCTCGTTTACCTCAAGGAAAACACCGACGGAACGGACGGCGGTTTTGCCCGGCTTCTTGATTCCCTCAGGCCCGCCTTTTACCGCCCGGCCGGGGCCGCCGCCGGCATTGTCGGGAACGAAGATACCGTAATCATCAAAATCAATTCCCAGTGGGCCGAGCGCGGCGGCACCAACACGGACCTCCTGAAAAGCCTTGTTCAGTACATAGTGGACCACCCCGGCGGCTTCAGGGGCGAGGTGATCATTGCGGATAACGGACAGGGGATGTTTGGTTCCGCGCGCAGCGGCGGCAGCCTTGACTGGGACAGGACCAATTCAAAAGACAAAACCCTGTCCGCCCGGGACGTGGCCGATTATTTTGCCGCGGCGGGCTGGCGCGTGTCGGGTGTGCTCTGGGACAGCCTCACCAAAACACGGGTGCGGGAATTCGACGAGGGGGACAGCGCCGACGGCTACGTGGTGGAGGAAGGCGCCCTGTCAACGGGCATCGTGATAAGTTACGCGAAATTTACCACCAGATACGGAACGCCGGTAAGTTTCAAACGGGGCGTCTGGGACAGCGCGGCAGGGCGCTACGATTCGGACAGGCTCAGGATCATCAACGTTCCGGTACTCAAGTCCCACGGCGGCTACCAGGTAACCGGCGCCGTGAAATCCTACATGGGCGTTCCCTCGAATTCGCTGACCAGTATGTCGCCCCACCAAAGCGTCGGCCGGGGAGGCATGGGAACCCTTATGGCCAAAACCCGTTTCCCGGCGCTCAATATCCTCGACATGATCTACATCGCCCCCGATGGCGGGCCGGGCGCCCCCTACTCCCGGGCGGTTCAGAAAAACATGATCGCCTGCAGCACGGACCCCGTGGCGCTGGATTACTGGGCAAGCAGGAACGTCCTCATGCCCGCCGCCCGGGCGCAGGGAAACCGCCGCGCTTCCGTCATGGATCCGGACGGCCGGGAACCGGGCGCCTTTGGCTACTGGCTCAGGCTTTCGATGGAAGAGCTGCGGAAAGGCGGCTACGCGGTTACCATGGACGAAAAGCGGATCCGGGTGATCAGCGTCGACTGATCAGCACGTACATCACGTCATCGGCCATGCGGAAATCGACCCCGGCCGGGTAAGTGTTGCCCGAAATTTCAAAAGACGGGGTTTTGGTGTAAATTACGGCCTCAGTTTCCTTCACTTCCCCTTGATCCTTCGCCGGCTCAATTTCCGGTTTCTCCGGCTTTAAAAAGCCCCGTTTCTCGCTCAGGGTAATTTTATCGTCCGTGGTGTTGCTTATCCTGACCGTTACGGCATCCCTTTCAAAAAATTCGATGCTGTAAATATCGTTCCCCGCCCGCCTCCAGTCCGTATAAGCCGGCTTCAGGGAAGTTCCGTTGATTTCCGCCCTCCCCCGCACGCCGGAATCCAGCGTCATTGAGAAGGACTTTGTCCCATCCTTTCCCTTCAGCCGGTATTCGGGAGAATCCTCTTCGTATGTTTTGAAGGAAATATCATAGGGAGAGGTATTGGTATACACAAAGGACGGATAATCGTCCGTTTTGCAGGCGATCAGCGCGAAAAGTACCGCCGGAACCAGAACAAAAAACTTTTTCATAAACCCAACCTCGCAAAAAAAATCAGGGGCCTCCCGAAACCGGAATTCCGGAAAGATCCTCCGGGCCGGTTTCAAAGCCTGAGGCTGAAACAGCCTCCCCTGTAAATATAGTCTCCAAAGCCGTCCGTGGCAATGTATCACGCCGAAAGGCGGATTCCCGGACATTTACCGCCGCGCAGATCCGTCCTTTTTTTTCAGATTTTTCAGGCGTATTATGCAATGGCATATCACGTTGCCTGAGGCGGCGGGAAGGGCAAAATAAAAAACAAGGGGCTTCAGAATGAACATCCGGGATTCGGCGTCATACTTCAACAGCAGAAACAGGATCATAAAAACCGCGTAAACCGCG
>JAISND010000026.1 GCA_031276615.1 Treponema sp.
AACGGAAGTCCCGGTCCCGATACCAACGGCTTACCGCCAGGAAAAGTCGGTGTAATAAATTTTACAACACCGCCGCAGAACATATGGGAAATCCGCGTAACGACTGCCACTGTTGATTCCGCGTCTGATCTGACGTCAGGATATGCCGCTACGAGTTCGTCAAACGCCGGCGATTTTATAAACGGCAAGGCATATTTAAACCAGGCGGCTTTTCCCGATATGGAATTTCCGGAATTCGATCCCAACGGAACTTATACGATAGTGATAGTATACTCCGGCGGCGGCGCAGGTAGTATCAAGAAACAGATGGGGGTGCAGTTTGCAGAGGGAAGCGCTGCGCTGGATTTAACTACAATGACCGCCGTAAATTAACCGGAACCGTGAAATAACAAGCCGGCTTTCGGGGCGGCTTATTATCCAAAGAGCGGAAGCCTTTTTTCACCGCCCTGAAAGCGGCAAACGTACTTATGCGTTACAAGCGTTCTTCTATGGGGGAAAGAAATGTAAAGACGCAGGCTAAATCATGGTAGACCGGTGAGACAAAATGAAATACTAAGCCGCCCTTTGGGGCGGCTTTTTTATTATCCAAAAGATGGTGGCTTTTCCAAAACTTCGGTTTTTGAGAAAAGTTCGGTGCAAACATTTTATTTTACAGGAGAGGATTATGAAGAAGACGTGCAAAGTATTTTTACTGTCCCTTTTATTTTCCGGCGCCGCTCTTAGCTCTTACGCGCAAATAGGGGCGGTATCAGCGCCCATCCTTGAATCCATTATGACCACTACCCACGCGGACCAGGTTATTTATTACGCCCAGTCCATCGCCCAGCTTGTCGAGAGCGCCCAGACCGCCTACCAGCAGTTTCAGACCGCCCTCAGAATGGAACAGCGGGCGCTTAAAAACCTGAAAGGTATTACCGATGTCAATAGCTGGGACGACTTCATGGACTGGTACAACCGCCAGCTCTATCTTGAACGCCAGACGGAGAACAGGTTCCTCAGCCTGGGAGTGAGTATCGGCGGTAAAAAGTACCGCCTCAAAGACATTGAGGAAATCCCCAACGCCGCGAAGACCCAGTATTATGATTATTGGGGCGAAGATCTCTCCGAAAAACAAAAGAAGGAAGTGTGGACTACCCTCGGCCTCACTCCGGCCAATTATGCCTATGTCCAGACCTGGGAAACAAGGGAGAAGGATCTCATGAAGAAACTTTTAATCAAAAAATACAGCGTGAATGAAGAAAACATGCGGGCCCTGGAGCGGAGCAATGAGATGCTCAACAGCATTGCCGGAGACCGGGACAAGAGCGAAGACGAGAAGATGGGCGAAAAGGAGCTTCTTTCCATGATCGCCGAATTGCTGATTGATAATAACCGGGTAGTCCGGCAGCAGGCCTACGACAACGCCGAGGCCGAGGAACACCGGATAACGGCCGAGAGGGCCGCCAAGGTTCCCCAGGCCCGGACGGATCTTTCGGAAACCTGGGGCGAGGATTTTTTCGGGCCCATTGAATAAGGCGTACCATGGAATCCTTAAACAACTCCTTCTTTTTTGTCATTGACAAGATCATTTCCCTCCAGCTTTTTTTCCACAAAGAAGCCTGGGCCATAGGCAGGACGGTGCTCCTTATCTCCCTCATCCTTGCGGCGATAAATTACGCCCTTACCGGCGAGGGATTCAAGAGCAGCCTCATCAAGATAGGGAAAGCGACGGTGTTTTTTATTGTCATCATGCTGGTCTACCCGCGGATCATAGCCTTTATAACCGAGTGGACCTTTGAGAAGGCCCGCGCAAGCACCTTCCTGGGAATGGAGCAGTATTTGAACGACACCAAGAGCGCCATGGCGAACGCGGCGGACGAGGCCGCGGCGGCTAACAAAGCGGGTACCTACGGCCAACGGGTCATGAAATCGGGCAAAGTATCCGAAGAAAACGATCCCAACCTTTTCTTCGAGGATTTTATGACGGTCCGGGATACCGGCGCCGTCGCCTACACCGTTGTCGCGCCGGCGGCGGCCCTCAAGTCCGTCATGCTCGTCGCCGGCGAATGTATAACCTACGCGGGGAAAGATTCGGGGTGGCTTCCTGAATTCGGCCGTATTATCATCGGCCTTGCCTGCGGGTTTTTCGTAATGGTCACCGGCGTCCTGGCGGTGCTGGAATACCTTATGGCCTATCTGGAATTCATGCTGGTTACCAGCGTCGGCATTATCTTCTTTCCCCTTTCCCTGTGGGAAGGAAGCAAATTCATGGCCGAGAAACTGGTCGGGGCCATCATAGGGTTTTTCGTGAAACTCCTTTTCTGCAACATCTGCCTCTTTCTCATGCTCTACGGATTCTATTCCCTGGCCAGGGGCTTTACCGAAAACCCGTTTACCGGCAACACGGATCAAATCCTCATGGTCGTCTTTGTGAGCCTCCTGTTTTTTTTCCTGTGCAAGAGCGGCCCCGGGCTGGCCCAGTCCCTTCTTTCAGGCGTGCCGAGCCTCAGCGCGTCGGGAGCTATTTCCGCGGCGGCCGGGGCCGTTGCGGGAGCCGGCGCGGCTTTCGGGGCGGCCCGGCAAGCCGGCGGGGCTTTCGCCGGAGGCGCGGCGAAAGCGGCCTTCGGCGGCGTAGGCGCCCTTACCCAGGCGGCGGCGGCGGGGCAGGCGGTCAAAGATTTGGGCGGCGGCAGAAGCACCCAGGCGGGCGCGTTCATGAAGAGCCTGGGCGGCAGCGCCAAGGAAGCGGTTAAAGCTTCCGGCGGCGAACTGGCCCGGAGCCTCCTGGGAGGTTCGGGGCAGCAGGGCTCCGGAAGCTCAGGCGGCTCAGGAGGGACCGGCGCGGGCGTCAACCGGCACAGCCAGACCCAGCATTTTCTTCAGGAAAAGAACGCCGATGGAAACAAGAAGAGTTTCGGCGAATACCTTGCGGCCCGGAAAGAAACGGGGACCAACGCCGGTATCGATCACATGGCCAAAAAAGAAGCACGGGATAATCCCAAAGCATAAGCGCCGCGATGCCCGCCCTGCACAAAAGCGCCGTCTATAAACCGGTGGAAATCGAAAACCCCTTCCGGAAAGGCCAGGACAAAGCCTACGCCGATATTCTCCTTGACAAAATGCGCGAAACCAAATGGTGGAGAGTTGTCGGCGCCGGTTCCCTCGTGCTGCACCTGGTAAGCCTGGGCTACTTTATCTACGCGGTCAACCTGCAAAAGACCGTGCCGGTCCTGGTGAACGTCATGCCTTCCGGAGAGGCCCAGTACCTGGGGGAGGTGCGGCAGAACGAGGCGGTTCAAATTCCCGAACCGGCGATCCAGTTTCAGGTGAGAAAATTTATCGGTAACCTGCGTTCGGTGTCCACGGACGCGGAGGTGCTGTATAACAACATTGACGAGTGCTACGCCATGGTAACCTCAGGCTACGCGCCGGTCATGACGCGGTTTCTCAGGAGCGCTTCGCCTTTCGAACTGGTAGGGAAGACCCGGAGAACCGTCGAGGTGGAAAGCGTACTGAAAATAACCGGCACGTCCTATCAGATAGACTGGACCGAGACCTCGGTGGGCGGTTCGGGGATCCGGAACGCCGCCCGGATGAGGGCCATTGTGACGGTAAAACTTCTGCCCGCCACCGATACGTCGATAAAAAGGAATCCGCTGGGGATTTACATTGAGAACTGCGAAATGACGGAATTATGAAATTACTTTTTTACGCCCTGCTTCTTGCCGCCCTGGCTTCCTGTAGAACTATCGACGTTGAACAGCGCGTCCGGGACGCGGGAGCGGGGACGGTAGATTCGGCGGAAGCGACGGCCGCCGTCGTGGTGACGGTGGAAGGGGACCGGGAACCCTCGCCCCCCAGTATCATAGAAAAGCCGGTGTACGTTCCCGATAAACCCGCCCCGCCCTCGCAGCCCGCGGCAAAGGGCCGCCAGGCGGTGGAAGAGTCGAACCGGAAAGGCATCCTGAAACCGTCCGATTATTCCCACGCGGCCGTGATCTACGACTACGGATCCGACTGGGTGTACGAGGTGTATACCCAGCCGCTCAGGGCCAGCGACATCCGGCTTGAGCCGGGGGAGCAGGCGGTGGAGGCGCCCTTTATATCCGACAGCGAGCGCTGGATGCTCGGGGCCGGGGTCAACTATGAGGACGGCGTGCCGGTACAGCACATTTACATAAAACCGACGGAAACGTCGCTGGAGGCGTCGCTCATCATCAACACGGACCGGAGGGTGTATCACGTGATTCTCCGCAGCTATAAAGACGTTTATATGCCTATAATCCGCTGGCGTTATCAGTCTTCCGGGATGCCGAAAAATTTCTTCGGCCCCCTGGGTTCAGAGGCCCGCGGGACTTCCGGGGGAAACGCCGGCGGGACTGCCGGAGGGGAAACGGATACCCGCGGCGCCGGGGGGGAACCCGCTAAGATAGATCCCCGCTTTATCTCTTTCAATTACCGGATCACCTACAGCCTCTTCGGGAAACCTGACTGGCTGCCGGACCTTGTCTATGACGACGGTAAAAAAACCTACGTCGTCTTCCCCGAGGAAGTCCTCCAGGGCGAACTGCCGGCGGTCTTTGAAAACCGCGGCGATGTCGTTAATTACCGGGTTGTCGGGAACCTGCTCATTATCGACAAACTGGTTGAAAGCCTGACCGTCAAAATGGCGGAAAAAGAAATATCCGTCGAAAAGAAAAGGAAGTAAGCGATGCCGGATCCTGAAACCCTTACGGACGATGCCGAACAGCGGCAGTATGAAATGAGCGCCGAGGAAGCGACCGGCCTGGACGCCGTCCCGGCGGCCGCGGGCTTTTTCAACCGAAAAAAAGTCACCATGATCCTTTCCGTTTCCTTGGCCCTGGTAGTCGGCGGCGGCTTCCTGTTCAACGCGGCCAGAGAAACCCGGCGGCCGGGCGAGGACGCGGCCGCCGGGCCGGCGGCGGCAAGAACCCCGGATTTCCTGCGGGGGGAACGGGACCGCGCCCTCTCCGCCGCCGCCGCCGCGGAAGAGCGCCTTCCGGACGCCGGGCCGCCGCCGCCGGCCGAGCCGTCCCTCCCCGCCGTGTACCCTGACGACGGCCCCGCCGGCGAGTTTGCCCGGCCCGGAGCGCCCCAGCCGGCCCAACCGCCCGCCCCCGTCCCGCCCCCGGCGCGGAACGAGATTCCCGGCGCCCCGCCCCCCGTACATGACGCCTACCGTTCCCCCCTGGTTCCCCGGACTATCGAGGGCAGCCTATTCGGAACCCCGCGGGAACTACCGCCGCCGGCCCCCGCCGAACCCTATGCCCCCTTCCCGGATCAAGCCGCCGCCGGGTATACGCCGCGGCAGTTCCTGGCCCCGCCTGCCGCGCCGCCGGCTTCCCCGTCCGCGGGGGATAACGCGCAGCCTTTTTTCGATCCCCAGGGCGGCGGCGCCGTCATCGGGGGGGATTACCTGGGCGGCCATTCCCTGTGGATAGGGACTCTCGTGCCGGGGGTGCTGGAAACCGGCATCAATACCGATCTGCCCGGCAACGTGATCGCCAGGGTTACCCAAAACATCTACGACTCCAGGACCGGGCGAGAACTCCTCATTCCTCAGGGTTCGATACTTGTGGCCAGATACAACAATTCCGTCTCCTTCTCCCAGCACCGCGTTCAAATCGTGTGGGATACCCTTATCCGCCCCGATGGCTACCAAATCGATCTTGGGGGCATGAACGGCGTGGACCGGAAAGGCATGGCGGGCCTGGAAGCCGAATACCACGAAAACTGGTTTGAGTACCTCAAGGCCGCCGGCATTATCATGATGTTCTCCGTGGCCAACGCGAGGATGACCGAAGAAGCGGCGAAACACGCTTCCGGCACCGCCGCCTCCGGCATCGCCCAGGGCAACGCGGAGTTCGTAAACCAGATGGGCGGCACTATCGTCTCCAGGGCCATGAACATCCAGCCCACCCTTTCCCTGGATAACGGTTCCCGCATTAACATCATGCTCAATAAAACCGTCTACCTTCCCCCCGTGCCGGATTATCCGGTCACCAAAAAATATTCGTTGAGGTAACCCGTGTCCTCCAGACTAAAAACCTTCCTCCTCCTCCCGTCCCTGGCGCTCAACGCGCTCTTCGCGCTGCTGTTTCTATCGGCCTTGCGCTCGGGGGCTTCCTCCGTGGCCTTTGACGACCCCGGCGGCAGGGAAAACCCCTACGCCACGGCCGCACTCGTGGTAAGCGTGCCGTCCGAAACGGCGGAAATCCTCTTCGACGCCGTCACTATCCGCCTGGAGCCGGGCGGGAAAGCGGCCCTCCAGTTCTCGGCCGTCTTCAACGGACGCCAGGCTAACTGGCTTATGAGCGCCCTGTACGATCACGACATTGTTTCCGTCGCCCCCTCGCGCCACGGCCTGCTCCTGACCGCCCTGCGGGAAGGCGAAACCGTGCTGCAGGCCCTTACCTCCGAAGGCATCAGGGACCTGGCTCGGGTCAGGGTGGTCCCGCGGTGACCCGGATCCTGGCCGCGGCGTGCCTCCTCGCCCTTGCCCCCGGCCTTCCGGCTTTGGAACTCTGGCGCCATCCGGAAGCCGCGGAAAAAAACGCCCTCTACCTTGACGGCAAGCCGGGTTCCCTGTCTTTTGCCGACGGCCTTGCCTTTATGCCGGCGGAATTCAGCGCCGATTACCTGCTCCCCTGCTTCCTGCCCCTTTCCATCGGCGGCTATGTTAAAACACCGGCGCCCAACCTGAAAAGTTTCGGCGCCAGATTCGCCTGGCATATCGATACCGGCGATCCGGCCTCGGATCTTTATTTCCTCTATGTCTTCGATTTCGGTTTTATCCGCAACAACCTCCTGGAGCGTTACAACGACGAACCGCAGCCCCTCCGCCGTTTCGATTTCCGCGCCGGCATACGCAGGCGCTTCGGAAAGCGTTTCTGCCTCGTCATTGAAACGGATTACCATCTCTCGGGATTTAATTTCGGTATTTCCATAAAACTCAATTAAAGTAAAGGAGCCCGCCATGAACCGTCTGAAACGCCTTCTTGCCGCCGCCGTTTTCCTGCCCCTGCTGTTGCTGGCGGTTTCCGGATGCGACATGTCGTACATCCAGGATCCCCTTTCATTCGACCGCTCAGACTCGCCCCCCGCCCCCGAAGCGCGGCTTGAACATTACCTCCTCCTGCGCCGCCTCCCGGCAAACACGGAACGGGAAACCATTTCCGCGGTTAAAATAACCGACGGCACGGCCCAGGTCGCCGGCGTCCCGGATTACGGCAGCATCGTTATCGCCAGGGACTCAGGCTTCAGCGACGTGTATATCCCCCTGGCCGCCCCTTCGGGGGCAGGGTTCGCCAGAACCGGGATCTTCTACGTCGAGTTCACCGTCAGGATCGACGCCCTTACCAGGATTGTGGTCCGCTCCGAACACAAGGTCCTGGTGGAATTTACCGAAGGGAAAGGCGTCCTGGACGTTGAAGAACTGACGGCCCAATCCCCGGACGCCGTGGACGCCGTCAGCCATTACCTCCTGCTGCGGCATCTCCCGGCGAACACGGACCGGGAAGCCCTTTCCGCCGTTAACGTAACCGACGGCGCGGCCCCGGTCGCCCGGGTCACCGATTACGGCCTGGTCACCGTCGCCCAGGATTCGGGTTTCAGCAGCGTGTATATCCCCCTGGCCGCTCCTTCGGGGGCAGGCTTCAC
>JAISND010000035.1 GCA_031276615.1 Treponema sp.
CAGCGGCAGAGGTGCCCGGAGAGAAGCCTGCGCAGTTCGTCGTCGGAATATTCCTTTCCGGAGTTGACGATTTCCGCGGCGCTCATCAGAAAGCCCGGCGTACAGAAACCGCACTGCACCGCGCCCTCGTCGATAAAGGCCTGCTGAATTGCGGAAAGCTCCCCGTCGGCGCCGAGCAGGCCCTCGGTGGTGGTAATCTCCTTGCCGTCCGCCCAGATCGCCAGGTAAATGCAGGAATTGAAACATTCCCCGTTGATGATCACGTTGCACGCGCCGCATTCGCCGACTTCGCAGCCCTTCTTGACGCTGGTGAGCCGGTACTCGCCGCGGAGCATGTCCGTGAGGGACGCCCGCGGGTCAACCATGGTTTCCGTATCCCTTCCGTTTATTTTGCACCTCACAAGCCGCTTCATCATATCGATCCTCCCGCCCGTTTAATCGATTCCCGGATGGTCCGCTTCGCCAGTTCCACGGCAAGATGGAGCCGGAATTCCCTGCCCGCGCGCCAGCTTGTCCGGGGGTTCAGATCGCGGGGCGCGGCCTCCGCCGCGGCGCGGATCGTTTCTTCGTCCGCCGCCCTGCCCGCGGCCGCCGCCTCCGCGGAGGGCGTGCGCAGGGGCACCGGGCCCGCGACGCCGTAGGCAAGGCGCAGCCGCATTATCCGCTTCCCGTCAGGCGAAAGCAGCACATTGGCGGAACAGCCCAGGGTCGCGATGTCAAGGGCTTCGCGCATGGCGTACTTTATGTAGCTGCCGAAGCAGTTTTCATAGCTTTCCCTGGGAATGACGATGGCCCGGAGAATTTCATCCCGGGCAAGGGATGTTTTCCCCGCGCCGGTATAGTGCTCCCGTATGGGAAGGCGCCGCGGGCCGCCGGGACCCAGGTACTCCATCACCGCGTCCCAGGCCATCAGGGTAGAGGCGGAATCCGCGGAGGTTACCCCGTTGCAGACATTCCCGCCTATGGTACCTATGTTGCGGAGCTGTGGGCCGCCGATGGTATCCACCGCTTCGCCCAGTACGGGAATGTGTTTCCGTATGATCGGATCGGCCGAAACATGGGAAAAACTTGTCAGGGCGCCGATGCGTATGCCGCCCTCACCGTCCATGCCCACGCCCCGCAGGGCGTCTATTTTCTGTATGCTCACCAGGCTGCAGCCGGCGATTCTGCCCTCGCGGATTTCAATCAGCACGTCGCTGCCGCCGGCGATGATACGCGCCTGCGGGTGTTCCCGCAAAAGCGCGACGGCGTGTTCCGCGCTTTCCGCTTCGTATAATTCTTCTATATCGTACATACAAACGCTCCGTTTTCCCTGCCGTCAAATCAGCCCCGCCGCCCTGAACTCCTCAAAGAGTACATGGGGGGTAAGGGGAATTTTATTGATGCCCACGCCGGTCGCGTTGAGCACGGCGTTGCGTATAGCGGCCGCGCCCGGCACCGTGGGCGGCTCGCCAAGGGCCTTGGTTCCGTAGGCGCTGGTCGGCTCCGGGTTCTCCACAAATTCCACGTCAAGCCGGGGATGATCCAGAATGGTGGGCAGTTTGTAGTCAAGAAGGTTGTCGTTGAGGAGCTTTCCCGTTTTGGGATCGTAGATCAGCCGCTCGAACATGCCGAAGCCGATTGCCATGCTCTGGCCGCCGTGAACCTGGCCTTCCGCGGTTTTCGGGTTGATGAGTCTTCCGCAGTCGTGGCAGTTTACCAGGCTGAGGAGCTTTATCTTTCCCAGGGGAATGTCCACCTCCACCTCCGCGAAGGCGCATCCCAGGCTGAAGGCGTTGCTCTTGACCTGGGCGGTGGTTTCGGCGGTAAGGTGTTCGGCGTGTTCCTCGTGGTAGAGGGTATCCGTGGCCAGTTCCTCAAGGGAGACGAGTTTCCTGCCGCCGAATTCGGTGTTGACGATATTGCCGCCGGCGATGTCGAGCCTTGCCGGGGACGTGTGGGTGTACTCCGCCGCGCGGCGGAGAATTTTTTCCCTGAGCATGGTCGCCGCCTTGTGTATTGCCGCGCCGCCGACGTAGGTCTGCCGCGAACCGTAGGCCCCGGTACCGAAGGGGGTAATGTCCGTATCCTGGACGCTTGTGACGTAAACCTTTTGCCAGGGAATGCCCAGGGTTTCGGCGGTCATCTGGGTGTAGACCGTATCCGCCCCCTGGCCGATTTCCGTTTCCCCGAGCTGCACCTGAACGCTGCCGTCCTGGTTCAGCGTCATGCGGCAGGAGGAAATTTCAATGGAGATGGGCCAGACCGCGGTGTTGTACCAGAAAAGGGACACGCCGATTCCGCGGCGTACGGGGCCGGTCTGGTTCCTGTAGCGCTCCCGTTTTTCGTCCCACTTGATCCGGGCCTTTCCCTTTTCCACGCACTGGCGGAAGGAATCGAAGTAGTTTACGTTTCCGGTAAAGGCGTCAACAAAGCCCGGGGGCATGACGTTGAGGAAGCGGAACTCCAGGGGATCCATGCCGAGCTTCCGGGCAATGTCTTCCATGTGGGATTCGATGGCGAACACCGCCTGGGGCGTACCGTAACCGCGCATGGCCCCCGCCGTGGCGGTGTTGGTGTAGACCGTGCTGATGTCAAGCCTGCGGGCCTTTTCGTCCCGGTAGAGCTGGCGGAACACGTTGGTTCCCTTGGCGGCAATGCCGTGGCCGTGGGAGCCGTAGGCGCCCTGGTTGGAAAAGGCCGTGTAGCTCCGCGCGACCAGACGCCCGTCAGGCCGCAGCCAGGTTTTAAGATGTATCTTTTCGCCGTGCCGCACCCGCGTCCCGGAGAACAGCTCTTCCCTGGAAAGCTCCAGCTTGACAGGCCGTCCCCCCACCTGTGTACACAGAAAGGCGTTAAGCGGCTCGTAGAGGCTGTCCTGTTTGTTGCCGAAACCCCCGCCGATATAGGGCTTTATGATCCGTACCCTGCCCCAGGGGATGCCCAGGGCCTGAGCCACAATGCGGCGGATAATATGGGGTATCTGGGTCGAGGCGACAACGACGATGCGGCCGCTTTCCATATAGGCCCAGGACACGGCGGTCTCAATGTGGCAGTGCTGAACGATGGGCGTTTCATACACGCCCTCAAAGAAGATCAGCCCCTCTTCCTTTACGGCTTCCTCAAAATTACCGTCCTCCACGGTGGTATGCTTGAGGATGTTGTTGGGACATTCCCCGTGAAGCAGGGGCGCCCCTTCCTTCATCGCGTCCTCCGGGCTGAGCAGCACCGGGTATTCCTCGTATTCAACCCTGATGGCCCTGAGCGCCCGCGCGGCGGCTACCTCGTCTTCGGCGACCACCGCGGCGATGTCGTCCCCGTAGAGCCGCACCCTTTTGTTGAGGAGCCGCCTGTCCATGGGATCCCAATGGGCCGGGTTCGTTGACCAGGGATGCCCCGCGGTGGGAAAGGGAAAATCGGGCACGTCAAAGCAGGTGAGGATCTTCACCACCCCCGGCATCTTCTCCGCCTCGCCCGGGTCGATTTTTTTGACAAGGCCGTTCGCTATCGTCGAATGAAGTATCCTGGCGACAAGAACATTTCTGTCAACCAGATCATCGGTGTACTTTGCCCTTCCCGAAACCTTTTCCCAGGCGTCAACCCTGGGTATGCTCTGCCCTACACTCATATTTTCCTCTACCATTATTGTGTAACGGATTTGACAGAAAAACAAGCGTACCATGATCAGGGCAAGCGCATGTAACAAAAGCAGCGCTAAACTTGCGGCAGGGGCGGCCGCGGTACTTTCCCCCGGCATATGCGCCCGCCCCGCTTCCGGACAAAGGGAAGCTCCGGAAACCCCGGTTGAATTTCAAAAGGTTCCCTTTAGTATTTACCCGCTACTTTACCTGGTGGATAAGATCGATAACGCTGCCGTCCCGGTAGGTGACAATGCC
>JAISND010000036.1 GCA_031276615.1 Treponema sp.
GCAAGGGTGTCCGCCGAATCCCGTTCCCACCGGTTTTCAATAAACCGCAGATTTCTGTCCAGGGACGATTCCAGGGCCGCGGGTCTGTCATAGTTTGCAACGTTCAGGTCGATGTGGAAAACCGGGTATTCGGTCCAGTCCTTTTCCATGGTGGCTATGGCCAGTTCCGGCCAGCCGCCGGCCGCCTGGAAAAGTTCCCGTTTCCCCTGGAAATAGGCCTTGATGGTGGAGAGCAGCAGGCTCTTGCCGAAGCGGCGGGGACGGCCCAGAAAATAAGGGTTCCCCTCCTGGGCAAGCCGGTAGATGTAGGCGGTCTTGTCCACATAGACATAGCCATCGGTACGAAGCTTCTCAAAGTCCTGTATGCCGATGGGCATTTTTCGCGGGATCATACCGCCAGTATAGCAGAAAGACGGCGAATGGTACAGGAAAAATACACGCGGCAAACCTTACACCGGCAGCGTTCCCGGTTCAACGCCCAATTCCCCGGCGGCATGTTCCCCGCTCTTTGCGCCGCTCAGGATAACCGGGCAGGAGGGAATCCGGGCGGCCAGTGTTTTCAGGGCCGCGGAGATTTCTTCCCGCGAAACCGCGACAAGGCGTTTGAGTTTCCGATCGAGGCAGGCGTCTTCTATGCCGTAGAGGAAACGCAGAAAACCGGTCATTCCCTTTTCCGCGCCGGTACGGGGACGCGTTTCGCGGGCATAGCAGCCGATAATGGCTTTTACCAGCTCGTCCTCGCCGAGGGGGCGTTTTTCCCCCGCGCCGCCGGCGCCCTCTTCACCCGCAAGGCTTCGGAGGATAGAGGAGAAGGCGCCGATTGAGCGCAGGGGATTGGGGTCGCGGTAGGTGGAAAAGGAAAAACAGCCTTCAAGGCTGTCGGAGCTTGCGAAGGCGCCGTAGGCCCCGCCTTTCATGCGTATGTCTTCCCAGAGGGCGCCGGTTGAAAGCTGATGGGCAAGCACGATTTCGGCTGTCTGGGCCGGCGAATCGAAGGGCGCGGCCTTGAGGGTCACGGCGGCAAAGCCGACCTGCAGTGAAGGCGAAACCCATACCTCGGCGCGGGGATCGGCCGGGTCCCGCGCGCCCCCAAGCAGCGCGTGGAAAGCATCGGCGCGTGCGGTGGCGGGATTCCGCGGACGGGGCGGGCCGAAGGGGCCGAATCTTTCCGCGAGCAGATCGATGCCCGTTCCGACGGCGCGGGCGCTGCCGGTGAGGCTGGCGATAAGGCCGCCTTCGATTATCGATTCTTTGAGGGCGTTCAGTTTCGCGATTGTTTCGGCGGTACCGGTTTCCGCAAGCCGGTGGGCAAAATCTATCTGGGTAATGCCGCTCCACAGCTCCTCCACGCCCCGGGCGCGGCTCGAGAAACGGTTTGACCGCGCCAGCGCGTAGCTGTGCCCCGCGGGGGCAAGGCTTGAATCAATCTCGTTCTTCATCTCAAGAACCAGATCCCTGACGCGGCGTCCGTCGGAGAAATCCGCTTCGGTGACAAGCCTGTGGGCTATGTCCAGGGACGCGCCGGCCTTTTCGTCCAGCGCTTTAAGGCGGTAGATGATCCAGTCGCGGCCGCAAATATCAAGCTGTCCCGAAGGGGTTTTGACAAATTCCCCCGAGGAAGGCGCGCGGGCGCCGTTCTGCAGAATCGCGCAGAAACCGCCGGCGGTGCGGGCAAGCAGGCTCGACACTTCGCCGTAATCCATGCCGGGCAGGCCCACGGAAACCAGGGCGCGGGAAAAGAAGGGAAGCCAGAGGTAATCACCGGGACTTAAAATATCCAGGGGAAAGGCGAGGTCAATATAAGTTATGCCGTTAGTGTAAATTTCATGGCCCAGAACGGGAACGCTTCCCGAATCGTAAAGGCGGCGGGGAATCTTTTCAATTTTACCGGACAGATCGCCCCGTGAAAGATGAGGTATGCCTGCCAGGGCTTCGGGACTGTCCTCCCGGGCCTGGATTTTTTCAAGGGCCGCGGATTTTTCCGGAATGGCCCGCCTCTCCTCCTCCGAAAGGCCCCGCTCCCTTTCGGCAAGGGATCGGGCAAGTTCCGCCTCCCGCTTTTCAAGAAAATCCTTTTCGGGATTCAGCGCCACTAGGGCCCGGTGGGGGTTGTCAAGCAGGTATTTCCTGACAAGCGATTCAAAATAGCGGCCATCCGCGGCAAGGCGCCTTTTCAGCTCCGCCATGGAGGGCGCAAAAAGCAGGCCCTCCCAGGGCTTTGCGCCGTGAAGCCAGCCCCGCAGGGAGCGCCGCATCCACACCAGCGAGAAGGGGCCGCCGGAACGCCTGATTTCGCGGTGGGAAAATTCCATGGAAAGCAGGGCGGCCTCGATTTCCCGCTCCGGAATGCCGTTATCCGCAAGCCGGCGCAGTTCGCCCAGTACCAGATCCTCCACCTGCCGCGGCGGGACACCCTGCCCCAGGCCCCGCAGTCCGGCGACGAAGAGGGTCTCCCGTATCTCGCCCTCAAGGCCGGAAACCGGCGCAAGGTCCTCCCCGAGACCGGATTCGATGAGCGCCCGCGTCAGGGGGGAACCGTCGTGCCCCAGGAGAATTTCAGCTAACGCGGCCAGCGCCAGGGTTTCGTCCGAATCGGTCACATCGGAACAGAGCCAGGAGAGAAAAACCATCGCCTTTTTTTCGCCGCCCGCCGGGCAGGGAACGGAAAAATTTTTCGGCGCGTCCCAGCGTTTTGTTTTTGCGATGGGCGGGGCGGCGGCGCCGGGTTCCAGGCTTGAGAAAAATTTGCCGTCAAGAAAGGCAAGCTGCCTTTCCGTGGGGATGTTTCCCGCAAGAAAGACGCGGCAGTTCGCCGGGGAATAACGCCTGCGGTGAAAGCCGATCAGGGCTTCCCGGCTGAGTTCGGGAATATGATCCGGGTCACCGCCGGATTCAAAGGCGTAGGGAGTACCGGGCATCACCGCCTTGACCGACCAGAGTCCCGCCCAGGTCTCAAGCGAAGAGTAAGCGCCCTTCATCTCGTTGTAAACAACGCCTGTTATTCGCAATCCTCCGGCCGGAGCCTTTTCGGCGGCGAATTCCAGGCGGTGGCCTTCCTGCATGAAGGTCCATTCGGAAAGCAGGGGCCGGAAAACCGCGTCGCCGTAAACCGCCATAAGATTAAAGTAATCGTGCTCGTTCACCGAGCTTGCGGGATAAACCGTCTTGTCGGGAAAAGTCCAGGCGTTGAGAAAGGTCTGAAGGCTTCCCTGGGCGAGTACCAGAAAGGCGTCCTTGAGGGGATAATGTTCGGAACCGCAGAGAACCGAATGTTCAAGAATATGGGCGGCGCCGGTATCGTCTTCGGGCGCCGTGGCAAAGGCAAAGGCGAAAAGATTCTCGCTGTCGCCGTTCAGCACATGAAACACTTCCGCGCCGCTTTTCCGGTGCCGCGCCCAGACGCCGGGGGCTTCCAGCTCCGCAAGTTCCACAATGTCGAGAATTTCAAAACCGCTGTCAAGAATTTGACCCTTCCGAAGATTGCAGGTAATTCCCCGCGCCTCCCGGCCTTCGCCGCCCGTACCGCTCATGTAAAAACATCCTCATCGCTTGATAGTAAGACGCCGCCTTCCTCACGGGCCTTCCTGAACCAGGCAAGAAATTCCCGGGCCGCCGCGTCGCAGTCGCGCTTCGGCGCCGCGCCCAGAATCTCCCCTTCCTCGCGGATGGCGCCCCGGCGCCGGGCAGAAACATTGGAAAGTATTTTGCCGCTGAATTCTTCTCCCCGGCCCTTGAGAAGCAGGGCGATGTCCCTGTCGCTCATGGCTGCGAGTTTTTCCCGCAGGGGGCGGTCAAAGGCCAGAACCACGTCGTCCAGGGTGTAGAGCCGTTCCTTGAGATCCCGGCCAAGACCGGGACTTGTCTCCTCAAGTTCTCCGGCAAGCCGGTCGCCGAAGGAATAATCCCCCTGTTTGAGAATCTCCGCCAGAGTCTTTATGCCGTCGATTGCCGGGGCCGTACCGGAACGGCCGATGTGCCGGGCCTTGTCTTTTAGCGCGGCGGCCACCCTTTCCAGCACTTCCGGGGAAATCTCCGCCTGCCGGGCAATGCGCCGCACGATTTCGGGCTTCCGCCCGCCCTTCATGCCGGCAAGGACCGCGGCGGATAACTTCGAAGGCAGCCGCGAAAGGACAAGCGCGGCGGCTGTGGGGGTTTCGCCGCCGAGAAGCAGGCCAATCTGCTCCGGGGAAAAATCCTCCAAAAAGCCGAAGAGATTTTCCTTTGAACCGGGAACGGTTTTGTTGAGCAGGGCCTCGCCCTTTTCCGGACCAAAGGCCGCGTAGAGAATACGGCGCGCCGCCCCGACGCCGCCGGAGGAAGCGCCCGAAACGCCCCAGGGCGCGGAAAACAGGGAGCGGAATTCGGCGAGGATTTTTTCCCCCTCTTCCGGCCTGATGCCGCGGATGGACGCGATTTCCCCGGCAAGGGCCTCCACCTGTCCGGCGTCCAGCTCCGCCAGTATCTTTGCCGCCTGATCCCCGCCGATGAGGATGAGGAACTTGGCGACCCTGCGGATCTTCGAGTCCTCCGCGGGCTGTCCGGCGGCTCCCGCCCGGCCCGCCTCCGGCGCGGTTCCGCCCCGCGCCGCCGCGCCGCCTTTACCGGCCCGCCGCGCTCCGGAATCGCCGGTTTTGAGCAGGCCCCCGGCGGGCAGGGCCGCGCCGGGCTGAGGCGCTTCACCCTTTTCCGGCGGATTCTCCTTTTGCCTCAAAATTTTCTGATAGGCGGCAATTCCCTGTCTCAGGGGAATATCGGCGGGCCTTTCGGGACTTCCCATGCCTGCATTGTACCCTACTTGCCCCTGACGATAAATACCCCGGATAAACGCCTATGGTGTCAGCCCGCGACAGACAGGGAAGAGTCAGGGTACGGGATTTTCTATAACAGCGAACCCCGCGAATTCACCCGAAATTCACGTTTTCGTTTGTGTGGTTGAACCGGAACTTCGCCGGGGTTAAATTTTTTATTAAGTGAGCCGGTTCCAAAATCGGTTATTTTGCAACCGGTTCTTGCGGTTTTTCAGGCTAAAGCCTTACAAAACCGCCGAAGCCACGGCGAGGGCGCCATGCTCGTACCTTGGTTCTTCCCTGTCTGTTGCGGGCCGGCAAAAACCAAACGAAAGAAACCTTCAAAACAATATGCTGTACCACAGGCGGTTTTGCCCACCCGGCGACTTTCTGACCTCCTGAAACAAAGGTTGATCGTCAAAGACAGTGAAGCCGTGTATCAGGGAGAAAAGGCGTTCACGGAATAAAATTGAGGTTCAGAGGAGCCGGGCGGGCAAGAATCGCCTGTGGTAGAACCTGCCGGTTTGGGTGTTTCTAACGCCTGCTTTTGCCGGAATGCGGCGCGCAGGCCCCAAGGTTTCAAATGAAACTCTTCCATAAAGAAAATATCCGTGTTATAATCAGGTATTGCTAACCGCAGACATAAGGGCAGTAAAACTCTAAAAACCGAAATTTTCAGCGGTTCCCATAAAGGAGTAGTGGGTGTCGGAGCAATTGTTTCGCAGTAATATACCTATAACGCCGGGCAGCCAGGTCTATCTGAAACGTCCCAGGATTGATCTTTTACTGGAAAAGGCCTGGCAAAACCCGGTGATCATCGTAGCCGGCGGCGCGGGATTCGGCAAAACCTACGCGGTATACTCCTTTGTAAAACAATGCAATACAAAAACGGCCTGGATACAGCTTTCCGAACGGGATAATATTGACGAACATTTCTGGGAAAATTTTGTCGCCGCCATATCGGTAATGAGCGGGGATATTGCCCAAAAATTGGCCGCGATAAACTTTCCGGATACGGAACAGCAGTTTGAGCGCTACCTCGGCATTCCCCGGGGCAGTATAGTTCCCGGCGAAAAGTACATAGTTGTCTATGACGACATGCACCTTTTAAACGACAAACCGGTACTGCGCTTTCTGGAACGGACCATTACCAGCCCTTTCCCGAACATCGTTTCAATTATCATCTCCCGGACAGAGCCGGCCCTTAACCTCATGAAGATGGAATCAAAGGGGCTTCTGGCCCGGATTACCGAAGAGGATCTGCGCTTTACCCGGGAAGAAATGGTTTCCTACTTCCGGCTTCTGGATGTCAAGCTCCCGCCCCAAGCCGCCGCCGCCGTTTACCAGGACACCGAAGGCTGGGCCTTTGCCATACACCTGGCGGGACTTTTTCTGAAAAACGCTTTCCCGAACAGAGGAACAATGCCGGACGCCGGCTATATGCCTTCGGTAATCCGGCCGAACATCTTCAAACTGATTGAAAGTGAAGTAATGGCCCCCCTGCCGGAAGCGCTGCAGCGTTTCCTCATCAAGCTCTCGCTCGTCGAGCGGCTGGCGCCGGAACTTCTGATCGAAATCGCGGGAAATTCCGCCCTTATAAAAGACATGGCAAGGCTCGGATCGTATATCCGTTTCGACACCTATCTAAACGCCTACCGGATTCATCACCTCTTTCTGGATTACCTTAAGGGCAGGCAGAACTGCCTGAGCGCGAAAGAAAAAATTGACGTATGGGAAAAGACGGCGGCCTGGAGCATGGCGAATAACCAGAAAATGGACGCCATTAGCTGCTATGAAAAGGCCGGAAATTACGCCGGTATCGTCAGTGTCCTCTACAGCCTTCCCCTTATACTGCCTGACCGTCTGGCGCAATATGTCCTTGACCTTATGGATCGTTCGCCGCAGAGCATCTACCGGGATTATCCGCTGAATATAATTATCCGCAACCGAATCCTCATCAGCCTGGGACGCTATGAGCAGGCCAAAAAGGAGCTGATGCAGATCATCCCCCTTGTCAGACAGATGCCCGAAAGTCCCGGAAAGCACCGAATCCTTATGGGCTGTAACATGCATCTGGGCTTTATCGGGTTCATCGATGTCATGCGCACCAGAAACTACGACTTCCTGGAATCTTTCAGGGAAGCCGCCAGGGAAAGCAGGCTGATGGGGAATTACGTCCCCAGGCCGCCGGTTAACGGGGTAAGCATGGGTTCCCACGCATGCAGGGTCATGCTGCCCCAGCCGGAAGAAATAGAAAAAATAATTGATTTGATAAAAGAAGCCGTTCCCTGCGCGTCGGAGGCCATGGGCGGCTGCATGTCCGGCATGTACGAGCTCGCCCGGGGGGAATTCGCGTTTTTCAGGGGCGAGGCGGACAGGGCGGAAAAATTTCTGCTGGAAGGACTGCGACGGGGCCGTGAAAACGCCCAGTACGAAATTGAAAACCGCGCCCTCTTCTACCTTCTCCGCATTTATCTGGGCCAGGCCAGGATCAGCGAAATCAGGTATATTCTCGGGCAGCTTGAGGCGGAACTTGATCTTCCTTTTTTTATGACCCGTTATTTGTACTACGATATCGTCACCGGCTGGTACTATATTCAGACCGGTCAGACAGGCCGGGTTGCGTCCTGGCTTAAAAACGATTATGAGGAAAACGAACTCAATTTCGGCGCCCGGGTCCTTGAAAGGCTGGTACGGGCGAAATTCTATTTGTACGAAAAACGCTACCCGGCGGTTCTTGCCACCCTGGAAAATTTCGGGGGCGGCGAATCCCTCCTTATGGGCAATATTGAAACGAAAGCCCTGGAAGCCGTCTGCCGCTACCAGTCCCGGGACAGGGAAGGGGCTTTCAGGGTGCTGGCCGAAGCCTGTGAACTTGCCGCGCCGGCCGGTCTTTTCTTTCCCTTCGTGGAACTTGGCAAGGATATGCGGACGCTGACCTCGGCGGCGCTCAAACAGGAAAACCTTCCCCTGCCGAGGGATTGGCTCGAAAGGATCAACCGGGAAGCGTCAAGCTACGCGAAGAAACTCTTTTTCGTGGCGGAGCAGCCCCGGGACGGTGCGGAACGGAAGTTCGCCGGGGAGGGAGCGGCCCTGTCCAGGCGGGAGATGGAAATTCTCAGGAGCCTTTGCCAGGGCCTTACCCGCAAGGAAATGGCCAGGGTTTCTTCCATTTCGATTAACACCGTAAAAAGCACGATACGGAGCATTTACAATAAACTGGGAGCAGTGAACCGTGCCGATGCCGTACGAATCGCCACGGAAATGAACCTCTCCGCCGAAAGGCAGATTCCCGGGCAGTAGAGCCTGCCGCGAACAAGAGCCGGAGAACCCGCCGGATTTCCGGGCAAGTCCGGCAAAGGATAAAAGGTGGAAAAACAAAATTCCCGAAGTGGCGTGCCGCGTTTCCCCGGTAAAGGATTATTCCTGGAGCGGGAACGGATGCACAATCTTCTGGAACAATCGGTACAGAGTTTTGTCACGCTCATAATCGCCGGTGAAGGCTACGGCAAGACCTGCGCGGCCGCTTCCTTTCTGCGCAAAAGACCCGAACAGGTCATCTGGGTGCAGCTTTCCGCCCGGGATAACAACCCCTGGCACTTTTGGGAGAATTTGACCCAGTCCGTCAGCTTCCGGAGCCCGGAGGTAAAAAAGGTCTATGAGGAGACGGGGTTCCCCGAAACTTCCCGGGATATCCTTCGCTACCTTTCGATCGTGGAAAAAATGGCCGGCCGGAACAAATATATCATCGTCGTAGACGATCTCCACTTTATCAGCGCGAAGCCGGTTCTTAATTTCTGGGAGCGGATTCTGGCATCTCCCCTCGCGAACCAAAACTTTATGCTGATCTCCCGGGTTGAGCCGCAGCTTAACACCATTCCCCTTCTGTCCAAGGGCCGCCTGAGCAAAATCGGCGCCGAGGAACTGCGCTTCAACAAAGAAGAGATCGCCGGTTTTTTCAAACTCTGCGCTATTGAACCCGGTCCGGAAGAGCTGGAGAACATCTGCAACGACACCGAAGGCTGGGCGCTGGCGGTAAACTTCCTTGCCGGCGAAATGAAAAAGCAGGGTGGAAGCTATACCCGGCATCTCCTCAACACCGGAGCGGTAAGGGCCATGATTGACCGGAACTATGAAAAGATGAAGGCCCCGCTCAGAAAATTCCTCATAGAACTTTCCCTTTTTGAACAGTGGCCGAGGGAAATCCTGGAAAACATCGCGGGCGATGTGAAAATCGTCGCCGAGATGGAACGTTTCAGTTCCCTCATACGCTATGACTCGTACCTCCACGGGTACCATATTCACCGTATTGTTCTGGATTACCTCAGGGAAAAACAGGGGGAACTTTCCGCGGATGACATCAGGAGATCGTCTACCCTGGCGGCCGAGTGGTGCCTCCGCAACAACCTGCCCCTGGACGCTGCCCATAACTATGCGCGCGCCGGGAACTGCCGGGAACTCATCAATATTATCTATACCTTCCGGTCTGTTATACCCCGGCCCCTGGCGGCCTTCCTGCTGGAACTGCTGGATCGTTTCAAAAAAACCGCGGGGCAGGATGAGGAAGATGAAGATTTTCTCTTTCTGTACCATGTGATGCGGCCGCGGCTTATTATGAACATGGGAAACTTTGAAGAGGCTGCCGCCGAGTACCGGGCAAGCATCGCCCGCTTTGAGGCCCTGCCGCCCAGTCCCCTAAGCTCCCATATTCTTGCCGGCTGTTACCTCAACATGGGCAACCTTGGCATACTTACCGCCAGATTCACCGGCGATCATTCCGAGGCGGATTACTTTATCCGGGCAAACTATTACTATATGCGCCACCCCCGAACCTTCCGCAGTCCCGCGACGAAAGTCAACCTTCCCGTCTATATCATCCAGGTAGCCTGTCCCGCGAAGGAGGGGGAAATTGAAAAAGCCATAAGGAATTTCGTAAGGGCGGAACCCCACGCGGCCTACTGTTTCAACGGCTACCTGTACGGCGTAGGCGATCTGGCCTGGACGGAGTTTGCTTACTTTCGGGATGATCTTAACGGCGCGGAGCAATACGCCCGCCGGGCGCTGTTCAAAGCGCGGGAAAAGGAACAGTACGAAACGGAAAACCGCGCCCTTTTCTATCTCCTCAGGATCGCGCTTCATGCCGGGGAATCAATGGGCCTTGAAGGAATATGGAAACAGCTTGAGGCCCAGCTTGAAATACCGGAATACTACAACAGCCGGGCCATCCACGACATCATAAGCGGCTGGTTCCATTCCCACATTGGTGAAACCCAAAAGGTTGTCCCCTGGCTGCGGGACGACACTGAGGAAAATGAAAAAATTTCCATGTTTCACAGCTTCGAAACCCTGGTAAAGATAAAGTGCCTGTATGCGGACAAACAGTACGAAAAAAGCCTGGCCGCCCTGGAGCGGGAAAAAAGCAGAAGGGGCCTGGGAAGTTTTCTCTTTGGGGCGATTGAGCTTGGCTGCCTTGAGGCGGTAATCCGGTATCAGACAGGCGACAAAAAAGGCGCGGCAAAGTGTCTCGAAGAAACATGGAAAGCGGCCGCTCCCGATTCGCTGAATATGCCCTTCATGGAACAGGGCGACGACATGCGGCTCCTCATCTCCGACACCCTGAACGAGGGAGGCTGCGCAATTCCCAGGGACTGGCTTGAATCCATCCGGAGCAGGGCTTCCGCCTACGGGAAAAAGCTTGCCCTGGCCGCGGAACGCTGGCGCAAGAACAGCTCCGGGGAGGAAAGAAAATCCGAAGCGCCCCCCGTCTTTCTTGCCCGGCGGGAAAGGAAAATCCTTGTACTGCTTTCCCAGGGCTTCAACAGGGAAGAAATCGCCGAAGAGACCGGCCTTTCCGCAAATAATGTCAAAAACAGCATACACGAAATATACCGGAAGCTCGGGGCCATTAACCGGGCCGACGCCATACGAATCGCCGCCGATTTGAAATTCATTAAAAACAATTGACCCGTTCGATAACCCGGCTGGTTGACAAGGGGTCAGCCTGCAAGTCCAATGAATCTCATCCCAAAGGGCAAGTATCTTTAAACGCCGCGGGTACTCATTACAGATATTTTCTCAAGCACAACTCTTTTTGGCCGGCTGTCTGTTTCCGCAGTTTTTGCAAGCCCTGTATTTCGTCCTCAAGCTTTTCTATTTCAGCGGCAATTTTTTGCTGTTCGGGGAGCGGGGGTAATGGAACTTTTAAAGAAAATAATAACGTTTGATTCAAACTTTTAATATTTGAACCACCACTGTTTCTTGTCAATTTCTCTCTAACGTTTTTCGTTCGCAAATAATAGCATAAATATTTCGGATGGACTTTTTCTAAATTTGGCCTAAGCCTTATGGTAAATCCGGAAAAGGAAGTCTTGGGCAATACCTTGTCTATCAACAAGAATCTTCCGACTAAAGCTGCCGATCCATTAGAGCGAACAACAAGCAAATCATCGGGTTTCAAAAGGTAATCTTCGGATAATTCACCTTCGATCTGAATTTGTTCAATAAAATCCAGGTTTGGAACAATATTGTTTTGAAAATCCCCAACGCCAATAATGTTTATTGTATCACCCGAACTTTTACGGCTATAGTTCAGGCCGTTTTTTAACGAAACAATATTTCCCAATTCAATCGTATCGTATTTGAGAGTTTCTAAAATATTATCTATTTTCCCCCTCAACCTCTCAATTTTATCTTTCGCCTCCGTTTCTTTTTCTTCCAATGCCTCTATTTCCGCGGCAATCTTTTTCTGTACGTCTTTTGGAGGCAGGGGGATTTTTATTTTTGCTATATCATCGGCATATACATGTGGCTGCGCGTGTCCACGCTTATACGTATATATCACCTTTTGAATTGATTTTAAAAACCAGTATATTAATTTCGTTGAAATTATATTTTCATCTTTTGATTTTATCGTATTGCAATCAGAAGCAAAAATA
>JAISND010000078.1 GCA_031276615.1 Treponema sp.
CCCCGCTTCGGACGTGGCGGGCTACACCTGGAACCTGCTGTTCATCGGCGCCGCGGACTCTTTTGACCAGCTGACCGGGAGCGGCAGCACTCCCGCCTTTGAAGCGCCTCCTTCCCGGATAATGGGAACCGGCAATTCGGCAAGCTACGTCAACCAGGATGACGGCGTCTGGGCTTTCTCGGTCGCGGCCATAGACGAGGTGGGAAACATCGGCCCCCTGTCGGGCATCTTCTTCAGAACGGACATATATATCCCTTACACGCTGGTGACCAGTATCGATTCCTTCCAGGACGAACAGGGGATTCTCGCGATGCGTATCTTCGGCCGCGGTTTTTCAACGGAAGGAAATGTGACGAGGATTTTCCTGGACAGGGACGGCCAGCCGCCCTATGACCGGGAATTCCTTCTCGGCCGGGGAGACTACCAGATCAGCTCCGACAGGGAAATAACAGGCCTGCAGATTGAAGATATAGAGGAAGGCGCCTACCTCGTCGCGCTGGATCATTCGGGCCGGGGCCTTTACAGAACTCCGCCCGTTGTCACCGTGGACAGAAGGGGGACAGTCAAGTTCGGCGATTATTCGCGCGCCTGGAAACCTTCATGGACGCACCGCGCCGGACGGAAGTTCGTGTTTGAATCCGGCTTTGTCATTGTCGCGGCCCTGCTTGTGTTATGCGCTCTTGGCCTGGTTGTTTCAATCCGGGGCATAGGCAGCGCAATCGCCGAAGGCGCGGCGGTAAAGGTAGAAGCCCTTGCCCTCATTACAGGAGATTTTATGCCAGAGGAAAAGAAAAAACGGGTTGTCGGAATACGAAGGCGGGGGATAAGCCTGCGCGTCAAACTTGCATCCTTCACCATAGTTCTGGTACTCATGGTTGTCGTTATGGTTTCCGCGCCCCTGTACTATATGATGATGGGTACCCAGCGGGAAACCCTGCTCCAGGGCCTCTCGGATCGTTCCACCGTGCTTCTGGAAGGACTTGCCTCAAGCGCGCGGGCCTATCTTCCTTCCGGAAACGCGCTGGAGCTGGGCTTCCTTCCCGCCCAGAGCGGGGCTGTTCCGGAGGCGCGCTATGTCACCATCACCGGTTTCGGAACCGGTTCCACCGTATTCAACGATCACGTCTGGGCAAGCAACGACCCGGACATTCTTTCAAAGCTGGATACCGCCGAATTTCAGCCCGGTGTTTCCCGGCTCCAGGATGTTCTGAGTCCGCGGCTTGCCGGGATCGCCGGGGAACTCAACGAGCGGGCGCGCGTCGAGATCGGCGATATTTCCCGGAGCATCGGGGAGCTTACCCGTGAGGCCCTGACCATTTCCACCCGCACGGACCGGGAAAGCCAGCAGCGCCTCGGCGACATTCAGGTAACGACCCGTTCGCTGGAAACACGGCTTACCGAAGGACTTGCCGAAATTGCCCGGCAGATAGGCTCCGAGCCGGAATTCTCGACCGAGTACATTTCCGGCGGCGGGAACCGCACCTACATTTTCTTCAAGCCGGTCATGTACCGCCAGGGTTCGGACGACAACTATTTCAGGGGCCTTATACGCCTTGAAGTTACCATCGATTCAATACTTGCCGAAATCGCCAGCAGGCAGCGGAGCCTGCTCGGAATAATCCTTGTCGTTGCCCTGGCGGCCCTTACCATAGGAACCATCGGCGCCCTTGTTCTTTCGGGTCTGATTATCCGGCCCATACGAAAACTGGTAAGCCACGTCGAAAGGATACGCGATACCGACGACAAAGCCAAACTCGATGGCGTGGACATCCATATCGCCACCCATGACGAGATTGCCGTACTGGGAAATACCATCAACGATATGACCCACGGCCTTGTCAAAGCCGCGGCCGCCGCGTCGGACCTTTCCATTGGCAAGGAGATACAGAAAAAATTCATACCCCTGGAACTGGATCGTGAAGGAAACAAGCTGAGTTCCGGTTACAAGGATACCAAGAACGCCCACTTCTTTGGCTACTACGAAGGCGCGAAGGGCGTGTCCGGCGATTACTTCGATTACCAGGATCTGGACGGCCGTTATTACGCAATCATTAAATGCGATGTCGCCGGCAAAGGTATTCCCGCGGCGCTCATCATGATCCAGGTGGCGACCATGTTCCTCAACTACTTCAAGCAGTGGAAACCCACCGCCAAGGGCATGCACATAGAGGAGGTGGTCTATCAGATCAACGACTTCATCGAAACCCTGGGCTTCAAGGGACGCTTCGCCGCCTTCACCCTCTGTCTCTTTGATTCGCAGACCGGCCTTGTCCGTTTCTGCAACGCCGGCGACAATATCATTCACCTCTTTGACGCTTCGGAGGGGCGCGTCAAAACCCTGACCCTGCCGGAGACGCCCGCCACCGGGGTTCTTCCCAACTTCCTGGTCGAGTCCAAGGGCGGCTACCGGGTACAGACCCTGACCATCGATCGCGGCGATATTCTTATGCTCTACACCGACGGTATCGAGGAAGCGAAGCGAAGATTCCGCGACACCGCTTTTAACGAGATAATATGTGATGCGGGCGAAAAGGACACTCCCCACGGCAGCCATACCGTGGGCCAGGGGGACGAGGAGATGGGACCCGACCGGGTACAGGCAATCGTCAACGCCGTAATGGGCAGGGAAGTCTATACCCTCCACAAGTGGCATAACCCCGAGGGAGAGGAGCATGATCTGAAATTCGATTTTTCCGAATGTGAAGGCAGGGTCGAGGAGGTGATCATGGCCATGGTATCGGTGGAAAAAATGTTCCGCTGCTACAAGAATCCGAAGGCCGGCGAGGACTCCAAGGTGCTGGTGGACAGGAAAGTGGACGAATTCCTCAAGGCCCACTTCCTGCAGTACCGCGACTACTGCTCCTATACCCGCGAATACCCTGGCAATGACGCCTACATGTATTATACTCACATTGAAGAGGACGATCAGTACGACGATCTCACCATATTAGGAATAAAGAGGAAATGAATTATGGGTTTCAGTGAAAGAATGAAAGAATTGCTGGATCAGGGAGTGGCGGCCTCAAAGGAATTTGCCGTCAAAGCCGGGGCAAAGGCCCAGGACCTGGGGGAACGCGGCGTATTGATGCTGGAAATGAAGCAGCTTGAAGGCCAGGCAAAGAAACTCATGGGCAGACTCGGCGCGGAGGTCTACAAGGCCTTTGAAAAGGGATCTTCCGTCAGCTTCGGGGATCCGGAGATCAGCGCCATACTCGGGGAAATAGGCCCGGTGAAGGAAGCCATCGAAAAAAAGGAACAGGAAATCAGGAGCCGGGGCCAGAATTAGCCCGGGGGGCCGAAGGCCCAGTCGGCGCGGGCCTTCAGCAACTCCCAGTCTTTGTTGGCGCCGTCATACACCGCCGCGAAAGCCATGCCCGCGGCCCGCGCCCCCTTGAGGGCATGGCAGCTGTCTTCAAAAACGATACATTCGGCGCTTGCCAGCCCCAGCCGCCCCGCCGCGGCCAGCCATATGCCGGGGAAACTTTTGTCCCCCGGCGCATCGCCTGTGTAAAGCACGGCGGAAAAATAATCCCGCAGGCCATGCCGTTTCAGAACCGCTTCGCAGGCGGCGGGAAAACAGGAAGTGACTACCGCGAGTTTCAGTCCCGCGCCGTACAGTTCCCGTACCAGATCCGCCGTCTCTTTCTTCACTTCCACCGTGGTTTCATAGCTGTCAAGCGCCATTCCTTCCCACTGGCCGATGATTTCGCCGGGGGAAAGATCGATCCCGTAACGGCGGATCATGTACTCCGCGCCCTGGAACAGGGTCATGGGAATCAGGGCCTCTTCCAGATCGGCCTCCGGTTTTTTCCCCTTCGCCAAAAGCCAGTCCCGGCACAGGTGATCCCAGACATGCATGGAATCAACCAGGGTACCGTCAAGATCGAACAGGGCGCCCCGGTATTCCCGGATATTTTTCCGCGCCGCCATTATTCGGCTTCCCCCACCCCGCGGCCTCCGGAACTGTCCGCGAAAGCGTCCAGAACTGTCCGCAGATCCCGGGCCGCTTCTCCCGTGTCCGGCTGGGAGAGGATGCCGGAGATCACCGCGATCCCCGCCGCCCCGGTTTTCATCACTTCCGCCGCGTTGCCCCTGTTGACGCCGCCTATGCCCACCACGGGGATTTTCACCGCGGCGCAAATTTCCGCCAGGCCCCGAAGGCCGATGGCCGCCCCCGCGTCGGCTTTGCTGCCGGTGGGGTACACCGCGCCCACGCCCAGGTAATCCGCCCCCTGGGCCTGGGCCAGCAGAGCCTCTTCCACCGTGGACGCTGAAACGCCGATGAACATTTTCCCCCCCGCAAGCCGCCGCGCCGCCGGCAGGGGCAGGTCCGACCGGCCCATGTGAAGCCCCTCGGCTTCCACCGCCAGGGCAATGTCCAGGCGGTCGTTGATCACCAGGGGAACATGAAGCCGGCCGGTAAGGGCCTTTATTTCCAGGGCGATCCGGTAAAATTCCCCGGTGGAAGCCTCCTTCTCGCGGAGCTGTACCATGGTAACTCCCCCGGCGACGGCCGCCTCTACCGCTTCGGCAATGGGCCGCCCCAGGGCCAGAACCCGGTCGGTACAGAGGTAGAGGCGGAGGGCGCCGCGGAGTTCCCCGGAATCTAACATTGTACCTTCCCCCTCCGGCGCAGGGTGTCCCCGGTGACGCCGTAGATACTGTCAATCAGCGCGACACGGAAGGCGCCGGGCAGCCTGGCCTTTTCAAAGGCCAGCTCCCCGGCGATGCCCATGGACGCGATGGCGGCTACGGCGGCGGCAAACATGTCGTCCCCCGCGGCCGCGGTAGCCGCGCAGAGGGCGCCGGTCATGCAGCCCGCCCCGGTGATCCTGGTCAGCATTTCCACCCCGTTGGAAATCCGGGCCAGCCGTGTCCCGTCTCCCACCACGTCGACCCTGCCGGTGGCGGCGGCCACGCAGCGGTATCTGGAAGCCACGATACCTACCGCCTCCTCAATGCCGGGAATCTCCCCTTCCGAGTCTACCCCCTTCACTTCGGCGTCCTTCCCTGCCAGCGCCATGATCTCCGCCATGTTTCCCTTGATTATGTCGATTCCCGCCACGGCGCAAAGGTGATCCAGAATGCCAATCCGCCTCCTGATCGATGCGCAGCCCACCGGGTCTACCACGACGGGCCGCTTCGCCGCCTTTGCTCCCAGGGCCGCCTCCACCGCCGCCGCTTCCTGCTCCTTGATGTAGGTTCCGAAGTTGATGTAGAGGGCGCCGGAAATCCGGGCAAAATCGAAGGCCTCGTCCCAGGCGTCACACATGGCCGGGGATGCCCCAAAGGAGAGAAGGATGTTGGCGCAGTCGTTGATGGTAATGTAGTTGGTAATACAGTGAATCAGGGGCCGCTGCTTCCGTACCCCGTCGACAATGCCAGCCGCTTTTTCAATCATCGGTTACACTCCTTTTCCGCCTGACGGATTTTTCAGCAACGGCAATTACCGGGATGTAGAGAATCGCCACCGCCGCTACAGCCAGCAGGGTGGGAATTCCCCATCCGTTCTTTGCGCATAACATGTAAACCGCCGTACCGCCCGCCGCCGCGGCAAGCCCCGGCAGATTGATCCCCAGGGGGCTTTTGTTTTCGGGCCGCTTCATAAAGAAGTCGATAAAGATTACCCCGTAGAGGGGGACGAAAACCGCGCCGATGGCGGTGAGAAAACCGGTAAGAAAACCGGAGTAGCTTTCCGCGGGAAAAACCGCCGCGACGATTGCCGCGAACAGGCCCAGAACCAGAACGGGGCGCCGCGGTTTTTTTACGCTGACGATCCGGGTGGAGGATACCGCCGCGGAGTAGAGGTCCAGGAAGGCCGTGGTCAGGGTGGAGAAAACCACCACCGCGCAGGCGGCAAGCCTGAAGCGGCTGGCCGCGATGAGGGTAAAAAAATCACCCCCCGTCTCAAGGGCGATAAAAAGACCGAAGCCGTACATAAAAACACTGCCCAGAAAGTATCCCGCAAAGGGCATGACCGAGGCGCAGAGAGTGTCCTTCGCCCGGCAGCTGTAATCGCCCGCCAGGGGGAGCCAGGAGACCGGCATGGCGATGGAAAGTTCCAGGGCTAGGGTAAAACTCAGGGGCTCTGAAAAAACCGCCGGTCCCGGTCCGCCGCCGGCGCTTTCCCAAAAGAGGACGCCGCAGAGGACCGCCAGCAGGATCACCACTGCGCCGTTGATCCACCTGGCGGGGCTGCCGAAAATCAGCGCCCAGAGGAGAACCAGAAGGCCCAGTGCAAAAGAAACCGGGGCAAAGGGAAGGGGAAAAAGCGCCGTGAAGGCGTTTCCCGCCTGAACCACCATCACCACCGTCCAGCCGGCAAGCTGAACCACATTGCAGAGGGCCGCCAGTCTGCCGCCGTTTCTGCCCAGGGAGAAGGCCGCGCTCTCCATGGCGCTACGCCGCCGGATAAAGGAAACCTGCCCCCCCAGCGCAAGGAGTCCCGTGCCGGCGGCGTGCCCGATAACAATGGCCGCCATGCCCCTGCCGAAACCCAGGGGCGCCAGGAGACCCCCGGTGTAAATTTCGGAGATGGATATGGCCGCCCCCACCCAAAGCAGAAACATGACGGAAAGATCCGGAAAGCCCGCGCGGCTTTTCGCGTCTTCCCCGGAGAATCCCGGTTTCTTTTCGGATGATGAATCGCGCGAAGGCGGTTTCTTCCAAAAGCCGGATAAGCCGCCGAAAAACGAATTTTTCAGCGGCGTCCTGATGTTCTTCATTGTCCCGCTCCTTTATACATAAACTTGAGGCTTTCCCAAAACTTCAGTTTTTGGGAAAGCTACCTTGAAATTTGAGGCGGTTTCAGAACAACCGGTTCCGAAACCAGCCCGCCTGTCCGGCAAACCGTTCTGGCTGAAATTGTCCGGAAGCCGGGGTTCTCAGACAGGCCCGGTATCCATCCTTGCCTTCCGGTAGAGGGCGGTCAAATGACCCACAGGGCCTGTTCCCTTCCCCACTTCATAAGCGTCGGCTATGGCCCGGGTAATGTACTTTTTCGCCGCCCGGGCCGCCTCCTCCACCGTATCCCCCAGGGCAAGGCGGCAGGCAATGGCCGAGGAAAGGGTGCAGCCGGTGCCGTGGGTGTTTTTGGTGTCGATCCGCCCGGCGCGGAGGAACACGCAGTTCCCGCCGGTCAGGAGGAGGTCGCCGGCATCGTCGCCTATCCGGTGTCCCCCCTTGACAAGCACGTTTTTCGCGCCCCGCTCCGCGATAAGCTCCGCGGCCCTCCGCATGTCCTCCACGGTTTTAACGGGGAAACCCGCGAGGATTTCCGCTTCGGGAATATTCGGCGTTACCACGTCGGCGATTTCCGTCAGGCCGCGGATCGCCTCTACCGCCTCCTTCCGCAGCAGGGGGTAGCCGCTTTTGGAAACCATCACCGGATCGACGACGATGTTTTTTGCCCCCGAAGCAAGGAGCCGTTTCCGGATCGCCGCGATGATCGCCGCGCTGGAAACCATGCCCACCTTGACGGCGTCAACCCGGATGTCCTCAAAGACCGCCCGGATCTGGCCGTCCACAACGGCGGCGTCGATTTCCTGCACGTCGTAGACCCCCTGGGTGTTTTGCGCCGTTACCGCGGTGATGGCGCTCATCCCGTACACCCCCAGGGCGCACATGGTTTTCAGGTCCGCCTGAATCCCCGCGCCGCCGGAAGAATCCGAACCCGCGATGGTTAATACGTTTCTCATCAAGCCCCCTCTGCGGAGACAAAAAAAGCCCCCGCGGAAATCCCGCGGAGGCTTTTAACCGGCTGTTACACCTTCCCTCCGCCGGCATTATCCGGATCAGGTTCAAGGGTACCAGGCTCCAATCTGCCTGTTCTCAGCCGGACAGTTCCAGCTCCCCGTTTGTTCCGTAATAACCCGAATCAAAATTTTTGTCAAGGGTTTACCCTGCCCAGGGCGGGCGCATGTAAGGGGGAAAGTACCGCGGGCGGGAAAAAAAAGGGTGGAAGGAATATCGGCAGGCCCCCGGGAGAAACTTGCGCCTTTTTTCCCCCGCCCGCCGTGGTATCACGTTTATATGCGCTCGTCCTGAGAGAAGGGTGGGGTGTGTAAAGAGCCGCACCGCCAGGTGTCACGCCTGATTCTTTCGCCTTCGGGTTAAAAATTCATAAAACCCGGAAGTTATACGGATTCGCCGGTCAGGGCGGAAGGGGCGGTCAGCCGGATAAGCTCCCGGGCGGCGAGGAGGCCGGGGTTGAAAACCGGGGCGGAAAAATCCGCCGGGTCTACCGCCAGGGGCAGTTCGGTACAGCCGAGGATCAGGCCCTGGGCGCCCCGGTCAAGCAGGCGGAAACCCTCGTAGAACAAAATATTGCAGGCCTTGGCCTGTACAGGATCGGAATGGGCCTTGATGCCGAAATCAAGGGAATAGATGGCGTCGCCGATCCGGTTTTGTCCGGGCGCCTCCGGCTCAAGAATCGAAAACCCTTCGTCAGCCCTGAAATACTCGTGGTACACCCGGCTCTTGTAGGTTCCCTTGGTTGCCAAAAGCCCCAGAACCTTTATGTCAGGATGATTTTTTTTGACAAAATCCGCGCAGGAACGGAGCATGTTGACAATAACCATATCCGGCATCGCTTCTTTTACCATGCCGCAAAAGGGCATAAAGATACGGTCCGAATGGGCGGTATTGCAGACAACAACCGCGTGGCGCGCCCCGGCGGCATGGAGAATTTTGGCGGATTCAAACAGGCCGCCCGAAGGATTCACCGGTTCCTCATCAAGAAGGTACTTTGTTCTGTCGGGGATAATGCCCGGACAGGAGACCAGCAGCGTATTCAGATGTTCCTGATCTTTCAGCGCCCGGGTATTGTTAAAAATATTGCGGACAAAATCAAGGCCCGCATAGGGCCCCACCCCGCCTATGACGCCGATTAAGGGATTGCGCCGTTCTTCCAAAACAGAACCTCCTTTGTCGTAAACCTGAAATCCCCCCGCAAAGCGGCCGGTATACACACGGACACTATTTAGCGCTTAATGCGAAAGTTCCGTCCCAGTCTTTTGAAGGGGGTTCGGCCTTGTAACGCAGGCAGCGTTCCCGCATTATTCTGCTGGGCCCGTCGGTGGGACGGTATTTCAGCACCGTATTAAAATACTTCAAAGCCTCCTGAAAGTCACGGCCGAAATAATATTCCAGCCCCTTTTCATAATAGGCAAAAAACTTTCGCAGCGGTTTTTCTATTTCGTCTTTTTCGGAGTAGAGTTCGTATATCATGATTCCTCCATGGCGGCCCTTGACGGAAATTTTATCCAGCCTGCGGAATTCAAACAAACCGGCGCATTGCTCCCAGGTACTTTGACTGACTATTATTCTGGTACCGTACATTTTATTGACCCCTTCAAGCCGGCTCGCCAGATTGACGGAATCTCCCAGCACCGTGTAATTCAGCCGCTCCTCGTAACCCATGTTGCCCACGATAACTTCCCCGGTATGAATGCCGATGCGGGTGTAAAACGGATCCTTCCCGGTATTGGCCCATTTGCGGAAAATGGTATGGAGGATTGTTTGAATATTGACGGC
>JAISND010000079.1 GCA_031276615.1 Treponema sp.
CCCGCTCCCGCGGAGGGCCGGATAAAATTCAGAAAGAGGTTGTCCACGGAGAAGATCTGCAGGTACTCCAGCCCCAGGCTCAGGTAAAAGGGGCGGCGGAAAAACCATTGCAGGGAAAGACCGGCGGAAACGGAAGGTATCCAGGTGCTGATGGCTTCACCGGAGCGCCGTCCCGAATGCTCAAAATGAAAATCGTAAAGCAGGGAAAGGCCGCCGCCCGCCCCTGCCTGCAGGGCCAGGGCGGAAAAAGCGCGGCGGTAGACAAGGTTGAGATGCAGCGTCATGAGCTGACTCAGAACGTCGTAGTCGGGTTTGTTCGCATAAAGATAATTCCAGGAGGGGCTGAAATCGAAACCCAGGGCATGACGCTGCCCCGCGGGGAACAGCATGCCGAATTTGAGCGCGGCGCCCGCCGGCTGAAAAACAGCGTCATAGGTTCTGTTGAAATGACTGAAGGGCAGGGGAAACAGCGGCGCATAAAGGACTTCGGCAAGGCCCTCCCAAATTTTCGGCGAGGGCTGTTCCAGGACGGACTCTCCGGGCAGGGGAGCAGGCTTTTCGGGTTCCGGCGCCGCGGCGAGAATCTCAAAATATTCCCAGCCGGAAACTTCTCCGGGGCGTCCCAGCGCGTCGTAAGCGCCAACCCGAAAGCGGTACTTCCCCGGCGGCAGTGAAACTTCGATAAAGCCCTCCCGCCCGCGCAGTTCCCGCAGAACCTCCCGGTAGGCCGCGCGTTCCCCGGCGGAAGGCTCCCCCTCCGCCTGCCGCTCCACCACTACCACGCAGGCCGCCGTGAATTCCGCCTCTGTCCAGCTCAGGCGCTGCGCGGGCCCGCCGCCAAGCGCGGGACGCACCTCGAAGGGTATCCATTCCGAAACCTCCCCGCCGCGGCCAAGAACGTCAAAGGCCTGCACCCGGAACCTGTACCGGCCGGGAACAAGCGAACAGTCAATGAAGGAAAGCTCCCGCCTTTCGCGGATCAGTTCACGCCAGGCAATGCCGGAATCGCCCGCGGGCGCGCCCGCGCCGCCGCCGGGAACAGCTTCGCCCGCCTCCACCGTCACCTCATACCAGGCGGCAAATTCCACATCCTTCCAGCCCAGGCGCTGGAAGAAACGGCCTGTTTCGGAAGGCGGCGGCGGAGCCTCTTCCGCGGGAACGGGATCGCGCGCCTGGAAGAGGGCAAAAAGGAGGAACGCCGCAAAGGTTTTCTTCGGTACGCATAACGGGAAAAGCCTGTGCCGCCCGGTTTTTTTCATGGCTGAAATCCGTAGAGGATTCCCGGACTGTCCGGAACGGGCCGGCCGGGACGCGGTATGGAAAGGGTAAAACGGTATTCGGCGGGTTCCCCGTGCTGCTCCACGGTTCCGTCAGGCGCAACATAAACGGCCTCGACCCGCCAGAGGTAGACGCCGTTTTCCAGGGAAGCCATGTCCCGCAGCCGGCAGGCCGTATCCGGCGAGGGGGGCGTGCGGACAAGGGGTTCCCCAGCGCCTTCCCGCAGCAGGCTGAAAACATAGGCGTTGGCGCCGGCCACGGAATTCCACCTGAAAAGGATGCCCGCGGAAAGAGGTTCCCCGGACAGGGCTTCCCGGTTCCGCAGCAGGTAACCGGTATCGATTTGGGAATCCGCGGCCGGCTCAAGCGCCCCGGGCCGGCCGAGCAGGGGGATGGGCAGCACCCGGAACCGGGCGGGCGCTTCGGGACTGATGTCAACGCCGGCGGGGTTCTCCGCCCGGACGGTCCAGTACCAGGTTCCCTCGGCCAGCCGGGGCAGGAGAACGCTACCGGGCGGATCATTGATGCTGAGGACGGGCGCGCCCCGGAAAGCCGAATCCCCGGACAGAATGAAGCGGGCATTGACCGCCGGTTCCGGGGAACTCCACCGGACTCTGGCGTTCCGCCTGAGAACATCGAGGCCGCCGAACGCCGCCGGAGATTCCAGCCTTATGCGTCCGGGATTCTCAAGCCGGAAGCCGAGGCTTTCCCCGGCGCTGTCCCGGTAAGGGCTGCCCGCCGGGGCAAGGGCCCTGACCGTCCAGTAGTAATCCCCCTCTTCCAGGGAAAGCTGGGGTACGGAGCTGAAGGTATCACGAAGGCCGGAACTTTCGCGGACCGGCGGCGAAAAGGAACCGCCGGGACTGCCGCGATAGAGGCTGAAGGAGTAGGCTTCCGCCCCGGGAACGGCCTGCCAGCGGAAAACAAGACTGTCCCGGGGCCTGCGCGAAACCCTTCCCGCCGGGGAAAGGAGTTTTGGAGAATCAAGCGCCGTGAGGGCCGGAGGGGACTCGCCGGGCGCCGGTTCCCGGACAATGGAAAAGGAAGCCGTTCCGGACGCGGAAACGCCGTCCTGATTCCCGCCCCCGTACAGGGGGCTTACCCGCCAGTACCAGGTTCCCCAAGCAAGGCTGTCCGAGGTAAAAGAAAACCCCTCCACCCTCCTGGCAATCACCGGATTGAGCATCTCCCTGTTATCCGCAATCTCCAGAAGCCAAGCGTCCGCCTCACCGTCGGCCGGGCTGCTCCACCGGAAGCGGACAGGCGGCGGCGCGTCCCGTGTTTCACCGCCGGCCGCTTCCGCCGGCGCGCTTTGACAGCCGATGCGCTCCCCCTCCGCGGGGAACCGCAGCTCGGGGGCCGGGGCGTACACGACATAAAGCCGTCCCCTGGCGGCGTCCGGCGGATCCCCGGAAGCAGCGTCCCCCGCGGCAGCCGCGTAAGCCCGCCACCACCAGGTTCCCGGCGCAAGCCTCGCCGCCAGCGCCGTACCGGAAGCGCCCTCCAGACTCTGAACAGTCCGGGAAAAACGGCGATCCCCGGCAATGTCCAGCCGCACCTTTTCGCCGCCGCCAAATCCCGTGGTCTTAAAGGTAAAGGGTATTTCCCTGGGGACATTCTCTCCGCTCAGCACGCGGTAACCGGGCGGCGGAAAGGTTACCGTCACCTGGGGCTTCTCTTCAATCCGTCCGTTTTCGGCGACGCTCAGGGCCGCGCCCGCGTCTATCTCCCGAATGCCCGCGGCGGTACTGATCGAGGCGTTCCCTTCGGCCACCCGGATCGAAA
>JAISND010000134.1 GCA_031276615.1 Treponema sp.
TTCGATTGTGTCATAGACAAAAGCGTACACCGATCCGATGAGTGGCGCGAGGGCAACGCCGCGTAACGAGACAAACGTAAGGATCAATACCAGGTTCGTCCCCGCGAACGCATGTAGGCATAGCGAAAACAGCAGGAATCCCAGGAATCCCGCAAGTACCGTATTCCGTTTGCCGTAGCGTTTAATGAATAACGGCATAATCGCAAAACCTGCAAAATTCGGAAGGAAATAGAACAGCGAGAAAATGCTGATGAGATAGACATTGTTGAGCACGTACTTTGAATAATAAATATTTATTCCGATAAAACCGATCATAAATTGCGTCATGACGTTCATGAATATGGCCATGACCCAATACTTGTTTTTCATGAGAGTCTTGATGGTGGAAACGAACCGTACTTTCTTTTTTTCGACCGATACCACACGTTCGCGTGTATTAAAGAAAACGATGAGTATGCAGATCGTAGCGATTATACCAACGCACAGACTTGTCAGCTGCCATCCGCGGGATCCGCCACCGAAGACGTCAACCATCGGAAGGGTAAAGAAAGCCACAATAATCGAGGCAGAGATGCCTCCAATCATCCGCAGGATATTCAGGAGGGATCTCTCATCATAATTTTGCGTGATCAGCGAACCCAACGTACCGTAAGGCATGTTATACATCGTGGCGAACACGGTCATGACCAGATTGTAGGCAATTATCGCCCATACAATACGCCCCAGGGGGCCGAATCCCGGAATCGAAAAAAGCAGGACTGGCGCCAAACCATAAGGGACACTGACCCGCAAGAGCCATGAACGTGCCTTGCCGAATCTGGACTTGGTATTTTCCATGATCATACCCATACCCACGTCACTGAACGCATCGGCGACTCGAGAGAGCAGAATGATCAGGGAACAGACACCCGGAGCAAGGCCAAGGAATTCCGTCCAAAAAAAGAAACAGAAAGTACCTACCATGTTCTTGTCCATGTTTGCGCCGAAATCCCCGAACAAATAGGCAACTTTCTCATGCCAGTCAAGTTTTGCGTCAAACGGGGAATATGAATCTGCCTGTCGGCCGTTTTCACCCATGACAACACCTTTCGAATTCAAATAAATTTAGCATTTTGTCATATTATGCCTAATATAACGATATAAAATTATTAAAATTAGCAAAAATATCTGGCTTTTTTGTGATTTTTTACGATCACAAGGCGGGACAACGGGTACCTGCGGGCACTGTTGGTGCAGGGGGCGCAGGCGTTCACGTGGCCGCGGGAGCATTGTGGGAGCGGTTTGAATACATGACGGGAAACGGGCAAGCCGCTTGATCGTGTCTGCCGGATGGGGCAAGGTATCTCAGGATTCATCCCTTTTTCTTACCACGACCCGTTTGCCGCTTCCGCCGCGCCTTTCGCCTTTCTCCGCCGCGCCGCCGTCCCGCGCCGGGTTTTTCTGCCCGGCGGCGTCCCGCTTCAAGTGTCCGGTTTCTCCGCGTTTTTTTTCCCGGATCGCTTTTTCAAGCACCCGCAGGGATTCGTCAAAGCCCTTGAGGAATTCCTGGAGATCGTCGGCAAAGAGAATAACCGACTGCCGCTCAAAACCGCCCGTTTCCCGGTTTTTGCTTTCAACGATATTGAGGTACAGATCACCCAGACGGTTTTCCTTGACGTTGAAAAAGTATGTCCTGTTCTGCAGTATAACCCTGGTTGAATAAAGCTCTCCCCGTACTCCCATATTCTACTCCTGTTCGTCGGCTTCCGCCGTCATGCGGCGCTGCCATTCTATCAGATCCCGCTCAAGGCGTTTGTCCGATCCTTCGGCGTCGGCCATAATGCGGAATACAGGCTCCGTTGCAGACCCGCGCATCCATATTGAGGCGACGGCAATTCCGGAGTCGTTGATAAAACAGATCTTCAGTCCGCCCCGGCCGGCCTCTCCGAAACGGCTTATGTTCCGCTTTTCTTCCATGCCCCTGTAAGCCGCCGCCTCCCATCCGCATATCCCGTAACGGCTTTTCAGAAACGCTTTCCGTTCTTCCCATTCCCTGAGGAATATCTTCTGGTAGCGGTCTTTAAGCAGGCCGTGATCCGCGGTTTTGATTTCGAGCAGCGCCTCCGGCACGTAGGCGCCGGTCGTGACAAAGGGAGGAAGACTCGCGATGATGTCCGCAAGGGTAAAGCCGGGCCGGTAGATTTCAGCCTGATCGGAAAGGCTGCACCAGAGTTCGAAGAGGCCCGGCGTCTCTCCGTTGCCGCGGATCGAGAGAAGTTTTAACAGGGCAAGAACGGTATGCAGGGGATCGCGCACCGCGGAGGGATGGGTGATATTTCCCCCGGCGGAACCTTCGCCGAGGATGCGCACCGTGTACCCTTCCTTCCGCAGGCGTCTGGCAAGGCCGACAACGTTTGCTTCCCCGGTTTCCGCGCGGAAAACCGCCACGTCAAAGGCCTTTGCGACGCGGTCAATTCTGAGGGAAGTGGGATCGTTAACCGCAATGGCCGCTTTGGAAAGGGCGTTGCCCCTGTTGTCGTAGGCAAGCTCCCCTGTCCGGACAAGCTGGGCAAGTTCCGCTACGCAGGCCAGGGCGAAAACCTCCTGGGCTTCCAGAACCCTCGCCTTTTTTTCACCCTCATCCCAGATAACAAGGTTTCCCCGGTCTCCGTCGCAGTCCGGCACGTAACCCATAACGAAGGCGCCGTCTTTTCCGTGGGCGTTTTCCAGGAAAAGGCGGCAGGGCTCGAGGGATTCCCCTTCGGGAACAATGCGGTGGGCTATCTCCCCCGGCCGGTCATTGAAGGCTTCAAAACGTATCCCCAGGGATGAAAAGAATTCCCGGTCAATGGAAAGGGTTCTCGCGGAGCCGTTGAAATCGCAGACTATTCCCAGGGCCTGTTCCGCAAGCCCCTCCCTGACGGCGGCGGCAATGTCCGGCCGGCGCTCCCCGGATTCGCCGGCGCTTCCTCCCGCCCCCCCGGCCGCGCCGAACGCAACCTCTACGCTGAAATCAAAGTAGGCCCGGCAGGCTTCTTTTTTTGTCCGGCCTTCGGCCTCATTCACGCGGCGCAGGCTTTCGGCATCGGCGTTTTCGATCATCGAGGAGATTTTCTTCACGCTGCCGGGATCCGCCAGCAGCGAACGGAGAGAATCGGCAAGGGGCGGGTTTTTATCGGGCGGCAGCACCCCACCGTCGGAAAGGCCGAATTTCAGGCCGTTATGGCCTGCGGGATTGTGGCTTGCCGAAATAAAGATAAAACCCAGGGGGGGGCGGCCGCTGTTTCCGGGGAGATTCGCCCCGCCTTCCCCCCCCGTTTCGCCAAGCCGCCGGGCATAGGCCATGATTTCAGGCGCGGCCGTAACGCCCGCGTAGCGGACATCGCAGCCCGAGGAAAGGAGGACCGGAATCATGGCCCGGGCTATGGCCTTTCCCGTGGGACGGGTATCGGCGCCCAGAATGATAACAGGCCGGCCTCCGGCGGCGGGGCCGGATTTTTTCAGAAAATCGAGAAAAACCAGGGCCGCCGCCGCGGAAATTATGCGGTGGGCGGGTGAAATTGAGCCTGACCTGCTCTCTTCAGCGCCGTCCCCGGCAAAAACGCCCCGCCAGCCTGAAGCCGAAAGGATCATGCTTTCCAGGGCCTTGGAAATTTCCATGTGCCAGTATAGCCTGTTTTGCGTCTTAAGATAAGATGGCAGACGCCCCCCTGGGGGGTTGGTTGATTTTTTTTTCAAAAATTGATTAGCTTGATGTTGAAAAATATTATCTAATTGGTCAGTATTGAAGATGGAGTAAATATGCAGGAAAAAAAAGATTCCGCCCCAAGGCGGGTTTATGTCGATTATAACGCCACCACACCTCTCAAGCCGGAGGTGAAGGCGGCCGTAATTTCGGATTTGGAGATTTACGGGAACGCCTCAAGCA
>JAISND010000192.1 GCA_031276615.1 Treponema sp.
ATTCTTGAAATGTCCCGGCTTCTGGTGCGGTACGGCGTTACCGCCTTCAACCCAACCCTCTATCCTTCGGAGCCGGAACACATGCTTCGGGCGGTGCGGGAGATTGCGTCGGCCATGGGCAGGGAAGAGGGCGCGCGCGTCATGGGGCTGCACCTTGAGGGCCCCTTCCTTTCCCCGGCGCGGCTTGGAGTGCAGAAGGCCGAGACGGTCATGCCCGTGGATATCCGCTTCATGGAAAAACTCTGGGAAGTCTCCGAAGGGCATATCGTAAACATGACCGTCGCGCCCGAACTCAAGGGCATGCGGGAACTTGCCCTTTTCTGCCTGAGGAAGGGGATAGTGCTTCAGGCGGGGCACACCGACGCAAAGTACGAAAACATGGTGGAGGGCATGCAGGCCGGAATTCTCCATTCCACCCATCTCTTCAATGCCATGAGCAGGCTGGATCACCGCAACCCCAACGCGGTAGGGGCTATCCTCATTCATCCCGAAATGTCCTGCGAGATCATTGCCGACGGCTTCCACGTGCATCCGGATCTTTTCAAGCTGCTGCTCCGGGACAAGCCCATCGACCGAATCGTGCTGATAACCGACGGGCTCAGGCCGACGGAACAGAAGGAAGGCCCCCTGCTGGCCAACCGGGAAGAGGTAACATTTTACGACGGCGTTTTCCACCGGGTGTCCGACGATGTAATCGCGGGTTCCGGCCTTACCATGATCCGGGGAATACGGAACCTCGTTTCCTGCGGTTTCAGCCTTGAGGACGCCGTAAAGACCGCTTCCTTCAATCCCGCCGCTGTTATGCGCTATACCAACCAGGGCGCCATTATTCCCGGACACCTGGGAGACATTACCGTGTTTGACAGCGATTTTCAGGTCAGACTGGTAATGGTGGGCGGAGAGATAAAGAAAAATCTTTTTGCCGGAGCGTAAACAATGCGATTGATCATTCACCCCAATTATGAGGACGCAAGCCGCTGGGCGGCCGGTTACATTGCCGGCCGAATTGGGGCGCATAAGGCGGACAGGCCCTTTGTGCTCGGCCTGCCAACGGGATCCAGCCCCCTGGGAATCTACCGGGAACTTGTCAGGCTCTACCGGGAGAAGAAACTTTCCTTCGCCGCTGTCCGTACCTTCAACATGGACGAATACGTCGGCCTGGACGCCGGACATCCCCAGAGCTACCACCGTTTTATGATGGAGAACCTTTTCGATCATGTTGATATTGACAAAAGGAATATTCATATCCTTGACGGCATGGCAGAGGATCCCGAACGGGAATGCCGTCTGTATGAGGAGGCCATTGCCCGGGAAGGCGGCATAGAGCTGTTCCTTGGCGGCATGGGCAGCGACGGACACATCGCCTTTAACGAACCGGGATCTTCCCTTCACTCAAGAACGCGCATAAAAACCCTTACCGGGGAAACAAAAGCCGCCAACGCCCGTTTCTTTGGCGGGGATCCTTCCCAAGTGCCCGCCACCGCCCTTACCGTCGGCGTCGGAACCGTGATGGACGCAAGGGAAGTGCTGATCATCGTAAGCGGCTACAAAAAGGCCCGGGCCCTGCGGGCGGTGGTGGAAGAAGGCATCAACCACATGTGGACACTCTCCTGCCTGCAGATGCATCCGCGCGCTATTATCGTCTGCGACGAGGAAGCGGCCGACGAACTGCGTGTCGGTACGGTACGTTACTTCAGGGACATAGAAAAGCAGACCCTCAGGGCATACCGGGAAAAAACGGAAAGAGAAAAATGAATCCCCTTCGCCGTTTCCGGATTTTGCGGCAGTGGCGGGCCGCTCCGTTATGCGCATTTATTTTCTTCGCCCTTGGCGGCGCCTCTGCCCCCGGCGGCATGGGGGCCGCGGAAACGGATCAGATCGCCGCTTTTTCCGACCCCGCCCGCATCTGGGGAAACGGCGTCGAGCGGATCATTGAGGAAGCCTACCGGCTCTGTTTCAGGACGCGGATTATCGGCGGCAGGGTAATGAACCTCCGCATGCCCTTCGCGGAAAATAACGAACGGGACCTGCTCGCCGACACGGGCTGGGAATTCCTGGGCGGCGGCAAGGGGAACCCCGAAATGCTCTGGCCCGTCATCGAGGGCATCATAGATTCCGGAGCCTTCGCCGAATACACCGCCGCCCTTTCGGACGGACGGGAACAGGTGATCATTTTCGACATCCCCAGCCAAAGCTGGCGCGGCTCACGGGATCTTTTCGACATCGCCCGCATGAAGGCCGGTTCCTACCGGGGCCTCCCCCACCGGCCCTATGTGCTTGTCTCCGGGCAGGGAGTGGAGGACACGGATGTGTACAATTATCTCTACTGCGTGGGCCTTGCCGGAATGGACTGCTCCGGCTTTGTCTGGCACGTGCTCTCGTACATCGGCCGCGAGGGCGGCCTTGACCTCGGCAGAACCCTAAGCCGCGTCCTGGGAGTACCGAGGGGGGGGGATCCTTCCTGGTACGTGGGAACCGCTTTCTTCAATTCAAAGAGCGCCCAGCTTGTCCCCGTAAAAGACGAAATCGGCGCTCTCCGCCCCGCGGACATCATCCTCTTCCGGGGCGCCGATGGCGCCATGTCACATTCGGCGATTATACAGTCCCTTGATTTTTCAAAAGGTGTTATACGCTATCTACAGTGTACCGACGAGGCGCCCCTGCGTGAGCGGGGAGTACACGAGTCCTTTGTCTTTTTTGATCCCGCCCGTCCCGGCCTTTCCCTTGCCGACGGAAGCCTCAACTGGACGCAGAAACGCTACGCTCCCTTCCCCGGCGAAAAGGACAGCCCCTTCTCCGACGACGGCGAACGCTACCGGGCCTTTCCCGAACTGGGCGGCGGCCGGGTTGTGCGCGTAAAGGTTCTTCAGCCGGTGATAGAGAGACTCGGCCGGCGGTAGAAAAGCGGCATATATCTGACAATCCATATACTCTAACTATCCTGTCCTGGTAAATATCCCGCTTCACCCGCGGATCTGACGTCACGATGTTGATCCACCTTATTCGTATAATTAACGTTATACGAAATGATGGCTAAGATTGTGTCAATATATATTGACATTAATGAAAAATATGAATAGAGTTGTTCAGAAACTTCAGTTTCTGAACAACAACCGCTAAAAACATCAAAATGCGGAGCATTTTGTAAGACTTGTGAGATAACCAACCGGGTTATCGAACAAGTCAAATATATTTTCTGTAAGAATTTTATAAGGAGTGAACATTATCATGAAAATAACGA
>JAISND010000027.1 GCA_031276615.1 Treponema sp.
GCCGACAGCTTCGGGCGTTACTGGCACGAGGGCGTCCAGTTCCTTGAAGCCCTGTTCCGCCTGAATTGCGGCTACCGGGAAATCCAGTTTATGACTCCCTCCGAATATATTTACAAACAGGACATTGCCGGCTTCGAAATCTCGATGCCGGAGTTTTCTTCCTGGGGGTACAACGGCTATGCCGAGACCTGGCTCGACGCCTCCAATGACTGGATGTACCGTCACCTTGTGCGTTCCATCGACCGCATGACCGAAATGGCGGAACGTTTCCCCGCCGACTCCGGCCTCAAGGAACGAACCCTGAATCAGGCCGCCCGGGAGATTCTTCTTGTGCAAAGTTCGGACTGGTCAAAGATGCTCTACAACCAGGATTCAACCGAATACGCCCGCAGTCAAATTGAAGACTCCCTGCGCAATTTTACCACTATCTACGAGGCCCTGGGCAGCAATTATATCAGTACCGAATGGCTTACCAATCTGGAACGCCGGCACAACGTGTTTCCCCACATCAACTACCGGGTATTCAGAAGAAAACGCTGAGACGAACAGGCCGGTTCCCTGGTCCCGGGAGCACCGGATTTTGGAATTGCCCCGGAATCAAAGCCGCGGGGTTTGTCAGAAGTCCAGGCGCTGCAGCTCGTCGATGCGCCGCTCTATCGCTTCCTGTCCTTCAAGAACCCGGAGGCTTTCCCTGGCGGGATCGAATTTGGGATCCAGCTTCAGCGCTTCTTCCCAGTTATGCCTGGCTTCCCCGTAGCTTCTCCGGGAATAGGCGTCAAGTCCGGCCAGGTACAGGGTATCCACCTGATTGGCCCTCTGCTGCCTCCCCTGATCGCCCAAATCGAAACGCACCCCTATGCTTACCCTGTTGAGGGGCTGCAGCTGGGTAAGGAGATCAAGGGTATAATTTACGTCAAGGGCTATCCTGTTCAGGGTGACGGCGCTGCCGAGCGCAAGGCGGCTGCTGCCGGCCTTGAAGAGAGCCCCCATTCTCATGGAAAGGAAACTTGTCACATTCACCGCGGCGCCCAGGGCAAAGTAGGGCTTTTCCGAAAGCTTGATATCCATCATGTTGAAGGGCATGGAAAAATCGAAGGATATCAGCAGGGGACGCAGGGGCTTATAGGAAAAAGCCGCCGTAGCCACGGTGGGCAGGGGATCATCCTTGACCGGGGGCCCAAGGTTTTTCACCACCAGTGCCGCGGAGGTATTCCGTTCCCGGGAGTGGTAAAACTTGAACAAATCAAAGCGGGTCAGGGCGCCGATGTCGGCCATGACCATTGCCGCGGACTGGGAGCGGCCCGAATTGGCGATGATATTGTCGTCATTGTCCGTGTAATCCGGAACGAAACGGAAGGCCCCTTTAAGGCTCATGCCCGCGGAAACGCCGGAAAAATAATAACCCGAAAGAAAATTGTAGGAACCGTTGAGAATCGCCACCGCTTCCGAGTAGTAACCCTTGGAAACCCGCTCTCCGTAGAGGTTATACTCGGTAAAGGGCGTGTAAAGCCATTTCGCACCGGCCCCGAGGCCCAGATCCTTGATCCGGGTGGCGAAGGCCGCCCCTTCAATCTTGGTATCGGCAATCCAGTTGTTGTGGAACAGGGCAAGCTCCGAGCGGGCCAGCATGGCCGAACCCGCCGGGTTGTACTCTATAAAGGAAATGTCGTCGGAAACCGCCGAAAACGCGGTGGCCATGCCTTCGGAACGGCCCCCCATGGGAACATTCAGCACGGGGAAAGCGGTCAAACCGGCGTTGTCGTCAATTCCGTAAATGCTGTCAAGGTAGTCGGCAACGGAACCGTAGTCATCGGCATCGGAATTCAGCGCCCCCGCAAGAACGGCGGAAAAGAGAAAAATAAAACAAAAAAAAGTACCAGACTGTTTTACCATTCGGCTATTAATATATATCGGAAAAAAAAATAAATCCATAGAGGGGCTTTAAAAACTTCAGCTTTGAAAGGGCCTCGAAAAACAGGTTCATACCTGCGGCCTCCGCAACGGTTTTCCGTATCACGTTTATATGGCCCGCCCTGGCTCTGCCTATAGCGTTTATCGTTTTTTTCCGATAATAATATAAGCAGGGAGAGGATACTGAAAGATTTCGGTTTTTCGAAAAATTTTGTATACTTTGATTATGGGGTCCGAAAGGTGAAAAACCGCCCAAAAAGACGGATTTTGGCATTCCTTGCGGCCTGCTTTTTTCTCATGGCGGCCGTTTTCCCTGTTCATGCGGGGGGAAAGCAGGATACCGCTCTGTCCAGGGCCGATGAACTTATAAAACAGAAAGAATACGACGAGGCTTTAAAGATATTAAGCGACTTTTCAAGACAGAACCCCGAACGTTTCGGAGAAGCCCAGCAGCGAATCCGGCAGATTTATGAAATCCGGGGCGAATTCAATTCCGTGGCCGATGAACTTCTCAATATCGTGGCCGAGAGTTCCGACGACGCGGAAAAAATACTTGAACTGAGCAACCGGCTGAGGAATCTGGAATCCAATTCAAACACGCAAATCGCCGCCTTTATCACCCGCATACGCGATCTTGCCCAGTTTACCTACAACCGGAAACGCCTGGACAGCATCCTCGTCGAGGGCAGGAATCTTGTCGATCAGGGGAATTATGCCCAGGCCCTTGTCGTCTACGCGGGCGGCATGGACATATACCAGGATGAGTTTTACGCGGCCGGTTACGGCAGCCTTGTCGAAGAACAGGTCAGCATGGGAATTGAATCCGTCAACCGGGTGGTGCGGGACTTTCCCGAGGCCGCGCAGGACCTCGGTTCCCCTGTTCAGGATTTTATCGCCGCCCTGGAGCGGGGCGAGACTTCTTCCGCCCTTGACGCCAGGTACGCCGATCTGGGGCCCGCCATGGAACGGATCGCCGGCATGGAAGGGGATCTTTTCAGGACGGCCGAAAATTTTGGCAATATCCTTGCGGAATTCCAGCGGCAGGACAGCAGCATAGGGGACAGGAACTTCCTTTCCTTTGCGTCATGGCTTATCCGCGGCCGTCTGGGCCAGGATGTTCCGGAGGGCATGCTGGGCGCCATTGAAGGCTTCTGGAACAGTTCCGTGGGCGTTGCGGAGTCCGCCGCCGGACAGCTTTTCGAGCGCGCCTATGCCTCCGCGCTTGCCTCGGCTTTCAGCGGGGACTATACCACGGCCCGGGCCGGCTTTGAAAACGCCGGGACCTATGCCAAATTCCCCCTGGCCCTTGTCGAAAAACGGCTTGCGTTCAAGGAAGCGGGGAATCCCCCGACGGTGGAGCTGTTTGACCGTACCGTCCCCGAAGAAAGCGCCGGGCTTTTCCTCAAGTACGAATCGATGAGCCAGGCCATTAATTACCTCGTCAGCGGCTCCGGACTGGGGAACCGTTACAAAGAGGCCGCCGGCATCCCTGCCGACCCGGTCGGGCAGTGGAGGGCGGGCAGCCTCAGCGCGGAAAACGCCCTGCTCCGGGAACAGGAGTACCGCGACAGTTTCAGTGCCCTGCTGAACGACATCGATTCGCTCCTCGGCGAGGTGAACCAGGAGGCGGCGGAACTGCGGGATTACGGGAACAGCCTCGAGAATCTTCAGGAGATGCCCGACATCCTTGCGTATATCAACAACGCCCGGTCGCTTGCCGGCAGCATCCGCGGTCTGGTACTGTCGGCGGAACGGGACGCCGCGGCCAGGTATTACACCATCGCGAACGGAGAATTCGGGAAGAGCCTTGCCGAACGGAAGGATCAATTTGCCGGGGGGAATCAGCTGATAGCGGGAATAACCAGGGTGGAAAACAACAATACGGTGGTCGATCATTTTCCCATGGAAGGTCTTGCCGAACTTACCGGGATGGTGGACATGATTGCCGCTGATACCAGGGAAGGAAGCGCCCTTCTTGCGCGGTACGGCGGGGAGCGTGGGGAAATCCTGTCGGACAGCCGGATCGGCGCCCTTCAGGGGGAACTCCAGGCCATGCTCAACGAACTGGCGTCCCTCAGGACAAGGGGGCAGGCTCTCGCGGCGACGGCCCGGAGCCAGGTTGCCCAGGCGGAGGCCTACCGGCTTGACGGCGACCGGCTCTACAGGGAAGCCCAGACCGGCCTGGCCCAGCAGAATTTCGAAACCGCCCGTGACCGTTTGCAGCGGGCCACGGAGCGCTACAACAGCTCCCTGGACATCCAGGAATCTTCTTCCCTCAGGGGCGAATGGGACACGCGCCTGGTAAGCCTTGGCCAGGAGATCAACCGCATTGAAAACGAAATCGTCGTCAGGGATGTGCGTAACATGGTTACCCGCGCCCGGGACACCTACTTTTCCGGCAACTTTGAACAGGCCGAGGATCTTCTGACCCGCGCCCAGAACCGCTGGCATGTCACCAACATCGGGGATAACGAGGAAGTTCTCTACTGGCTTAACATAATCCGGGGCGCCCTTTCCCTGCGCTCCGGGCGCGTCATAGCCCCCACGGCGCCGCTCTATCCCGAAATGAGCCAGCTTCTGAGCGAAGCGAAAAAAAACTACGATGAGGGCGTCCGCCATATTAACGCCGGGCAGCGCACGCAGGGGCTTGCCAAATTCAGTGAAGCCCGGGAGAAAACCCAGAAAGTCAAGCTCATGTTTCCGGTAAACCAGGAAGCGGGCATGCTGGAACTCCGCATGGACCAGCTTACGGACCTTTCCGCCTTTAACGCGTCCTTCGACCGCCGTGTGCAGGAGGCGAGGGCCGGAACGAAACGCAGATCCGCCGAATCCTTCGCGGACCTTCAGAACCTCGCGGAGATAAATCCCCGCTATCCGAACATGGCCGCCATCATTGTCGAAGCGGAAATCGACATGGGTTACCGGCTGCCGCCGCCCAATCCGCGGGATCTTGCCCGTTCCGCCGAACTTACCAGGGCCGCCCAGCAGGTGCTTGACGGGAACATCCGCGCCCAGTATGAAGTAGCGCTGCGGCAGGTTACGGAGGCCATTACCCTCAACCCCGGCAACAGCGCCGCGGGCAGCATAAAGGATCGCCTGCAGATACTTATCGGCGGGGACAGCGAGGTTGTCATGGACAGTAATACCCGGCAGGAGTATGACCGGGCGCTGAGGGAATTTACCCAGAGGAATTATCTTGTCGCCAACGCGATTGTCCAGCAGCTTCTGCAGAATCCGCGGAATAAAAATATTCCCCAGATTATAGAACTACAGCGAAGGATTCAGCCATTACTATGATATACCGGCGATACCTGTGTGTCCTTCTCCTCTTTTTTGCCGTTTTGGGACTTTCGGCGCAGACCGATTTCTACTGGGAAACGCCGGCCCTTTTTTCCCCGACTCCGGGAACCTTTCCCGTATCGGCTTCCGCCGGCGATTTTTCGGCTGTCGCCTGGCAGCAGGCCGAACCCAACCGGAACGCCGCCGTCGCCGCGGACGGTTTTATCAGCGTTGTCCTGGCCGTAAAAAAATCGGGGCAGCCCTGGGAAAACCTTGGCGTTGTCGGCGGACCCTATGCCTATTCCGGAACGGAACCGTCGATTTTAAGCATCGTCATTGACAACCGGGGCCGGATTATCATCGCCGCCGCCGCGTCCACAACCCAGACGGAGATTCTTGTTTCGGAGGACGGGGGGCGGGATTTTTCCCGCTACCGGGTAAATATGGGATCCGAAAGTTCCGTCGCCCCCCGGCTCTGCGTCCGCGCCGACGGCGGCTACCTTCTTTTTGTTACCAGGGGAGACGAGCAGTCCCTTTCGATTTACTGTTCCCGTTCGGAGGACGCCGCCGTATGGGAACCCTTTGAGCCTTTTGTCAGAGACACCAACCTCAGGCTCAGCTTCCTTCCCGCCCACGGAAGCATAGGCAATACCGATTTTGTTTTCTTCCAGTCCTTCGTGGGCGCCACGAATGCCATTCCCGCTTTCCAGCTTTTTTTCAAGACCAGCGCCGATTCGGGCCGTACCTGGACTCCGGCAAGGCGTTTCACCGATTTCCGCGATTCGGTGACGAACACGGACGCGGAAGCCGACAGCTTTGACAACCAGCGTCCCTTTGTAATGAACGACGGGGACGGCCTTTTCCTGGTCTGGGAGCGGCGCTTCAGAACCCAGTCGCCCCAGGTTTACGGCGTCCGGGTCGACGCGGGCGGAAGGGTTACCGGCAGCGTGGAACGGATAAACTCCGACGAGGCTTACTGCAAGAACCCCGTAGCCTTCCGCTACAACGGCGAGCCGCTGGTACTCTGGTTTGACAACCGCCGGGGAGAAAACCGTATCTACCTTGCCCGGCAGACCGGTATTAGCTGGCGGAATTACGATCTTTCCGGCGCCGCCGGCGGTGACGCTTCCTTTGGCCGGCCGGCAGTGGACGCGGAGGACGGCCTTTTTGTTTTCTGGCAGGCCACGGACAGGGGCTCCGGCCGCATTTATTCGCTCCTTCCGGATCGTTCCGTGAATCCGCCGCGGCTTTCGGCCGTCAATTTCGATCCCGCGCGCCGCAGCCGCGCGGAGCGGGTCAGGATTTCCTGGAACGTGCCCCGGGATTCTTCGGGGATTCTGGGCTTCTCCTGGATATGGACACAGAATGAAAATGCCGTGCCGCCCGAAGAGATAATGATCTACAATACGGACAGCGCGAGCCACTCCATGGAGACAAACGCGGTGGAAGATGGCTCCTGGTATTTCCTTGTCAGAGCCAGGGATTTTGCCGGCAACTGGTCGGAACCGGGACGCATGGAATACGTAAAGGATACAACCCCGCCGCCCGCGGCGAATATCATCTATCCCGAAACGGACGATCGGGGCTTTCTGCTTTCGAACGACTTTACCCTGAGCTGGAATCCGCCTCCCGCTTCGGACGTGGCGGGCTACACATGGAACCTGCAGTTCATTGGCGCCGCGGACTCTTTTGACCGGCTGATCGGGAGCGGCAGTACGCCCGCCTTTGAAGCGCCTCCTTCCCGGATAATGGGAACCGGCAATTCGGCAAGTTACGTCAACCAGGATGACGGAGTCTGGGCTTTCTCGGTAGCGGCCATAGACGAGGTGGGAAACATCGGCCCCCTGTCGGGCATCTTCTTCAGAACGGACAAATATATTCCTTACACACAGGTGACCAATGTCGATTCCACCCAGGACGAACAGGGAATTCTCACGATGCGGATCTTTGGCCGCGGTTTTTCAACGGGAGGAAATGTGGCAAGGGTTTTTCTGGACAGGGACGGCCAGCCGCCCTATGACCGGGAATTCCTTCTCAGCCGGGGAGATTATCAAATCAGTTCCGACAGGGAAATAACAGGCCTGCAGATTGAAGATATAGCGGAAGGCGCCTACCTCATCGCGCTGGATCATTCAGGCCGGGGCCTTTACAGAACTCCGCCCATTGTCGCCGTGGACAGAATGGGGACAGTCAAGTTCGGCGATTATTCGCGCGCCTGGAAACCTTCATGGACGCCCCGCGCCGGACGGAAGTTCGTGTTTGAATCCAGCTTTGCCATCGTCGCGGCCCTGCTTGTGTTATGCGCTCTGGGCCTGATTGTTTCAATCCGGGGCATAGGCAGCGCAATCGCCGAAGGCGCGGCGGTAAAGGTAGAAGCCCTTGCACTCATTACAGGAGATTTTATGCCAGAGGAAAAGAAAAAACGGGTTGTCGGAATACGAAGGCGGGGGATAAGCCTGCGTGTCAAACTTGCATCCTTCACCATAGTTCTGGTACTCATGGTTGTCGTTATGGTTTCCGCGCCCCTGTACTATATGATGATGGGTACCCAGCGGGAAACCCTGCTCCAGG
>JAISND010000094.1 GCA_031276615.1 Treponema sp.
GAGAAACTTGCGCCCTGTTTTTTTCCGCCCGCCGTGGTATCACGTTTATATGCGCCCGCCCTGGCCTACGGCTTCAGGGTTTCCAGTTCCCGGCGGGCCTGCCGCTGAACTGCCGGAGGCTGGGTTTCGCCGGAAAGCAGGTTGAGTATCTTTACGCCCGTATTGCTTAAGGGGGGGCCTGAAAAACGGCAGAGGGCGCCGGTGGCCGACGCGATTGCCGCGAGAACCTGTTCGTCCCGTACCGGCCCGGGGGGAGAGATGGCGTTTATAAAGGCCTGAATCGCGACGCCTTCGGGATCGCAGCCGATGTTCCCTATGGCTTCGGCCGCCGCGGCCCTGACAAGGGGTTCCCGGTCATTGATGAATATTCTGGCCAGATAGGGGATGGTTTCCCGCGAGCCGATGCTGCCGAGAAGCCGCAGCGCCCGCAGGCGCTGGGCAGCCTGTACCGGTGGCTGGGTTTGGGAGGCATTGGGACGGTTGTACTCTCCCGCCGCGGTTTCCATCAGGTAGGCGGTATATTCAAGCTCCCGGGGGCCGACCGCGCCTGCACGTATCGCCCCGTCTATGATGTCAAGCTGGGCGTTGAGTTCGGTTTCGTCGAAGCGGAAATAGTAATCCGCCCAGGAGGAGGGAGGCGGGGCGCCGGTTCCGTAGGAGCCTTCCGGCGCGGGGCCGTAAACCGAAAGTTTCTGCCGCCGGGCGCGGTCCTCAAGTCTGTAGGCGTAGAGTATCCAGTCTGTGCCGCCGGAATAGAGTACGCCGTCGTCGCCAAAGGCGGGAACGGAGGCCGCGTTGTCAAGCGCGGTAAACCAGAGCCGCCTGCCGTCCTCGGTAAAACCCGTGGCGCCGGATCCGGAAAGGACATAGATGCCCCGCTCGTCGTAGATCATGACCGCCCCGCTTTCCTCGCCGCCTTTCCCCCTGACGCGGATATGGCTGTCCCCTGTCCAGAGCAGGCTTCCGTCCTGTCCGGAGACGAGCGTGACCCGGCCGTCGCCAAGGGTTACCGCCGCCCTGTCCCCCCTGGCCGCCGCGGCAAGGGGAGGGCCGGGAAGCCTGATGACGGGGTTTTGTTCCGGCCCGGCAGGGGGAGGGGAGGGCGGGGCGGCGCGTCCCGTCCCGGCTTCCGCAAGACGCGCTTCTTCGGCCTCCTCCGCCGGTTCGTCCGCGGTTTTCATGTCCGCGTAATCAACAAATTCGGCGTCTCCGTTTTTATAGAGGACGAGAACCTTTTTCGCGGCCCCGGCGCCCCGCAGGGACACTATGGCCTGGGGAAGGGAAGAGAGGGCGAAGCTTCGTACCGTCCCAAAGGGGCTGATTCTGAGGAGTTCGCCCTTTTCAAGGGTCAGAATAATTCCTCCGTTCTGTTCGGGGACGGGGCTTATACCTATCTTTCCGTCAAAGTTCCGCTCCCACAGGAGATGCCCCGAGGCGGTATAGCAGGAAATTTTTCCCCCCGTGGGCACGAACAGGCGGCCGTCCCATCCGCAGACCACCTGCCCGGAAAGGGGGCCGCCGGGCCTGAGCCGCCATATTTCCCTTCCCGCACGGTTCACCGCGAAAAGAATTCCGTTGGTCTGCGAAATGTAGGAGGTTCCTTCCCTGGATCGCGTGACAAAGGGGCTGAGTTTGCCCCTGGCGGTATAATTCCAGAGGGGCCTTCCCCCGGTGGAATAGGCCCTGATGTTCCCGCCGTCAAGGACGACCACCGCGGACCAGGCCTGTACCGCGGGAAGGCCGGTTACCGCGCCGCCCAGGGCCTGGCGCCAGACCGGTTCGGCGTCTACCCGCCCCTGCTCCCGGTCAAGGGCGGGACCCCTTGTCCCCGCGGAGCCTCCCGGCTGGACGCCCTTTCCGCTCTGGGCAAAGAGCAGGGCGGGCAGGAAAAGCAGGAAAAAACGCGGCGCGGCCCCGGCCGGCGAAAACCGGAAGCAGGCCCCTCCCCGGCGTTTTGCGTGATTCGCGCCTGTGCTCCCCGGTTCCGGCCGCGCGCGCGGAATGTCCGGATACAACTTTTCTGACATGCTTCCGTAATTATCGTTTAAACACGGAAAGGCTTTCAATATGCGCGGTTTGGGGATAAAAATCGTAGAGGCGCAGCTCCGCGAGCCGGTAGCCGCCGCCCCGCAGCACCGCGGCGTCCCTGGCAAGGGTCGCGGGATCGCAGGAAACATAGGCCAGCAGGGGAGGCCCCTCCGCCGCAAGGCGCCGCGCCGCGCCGGGAGAGAATCCCTGCCGGGGCGGGTCGGCCACGATAAAGCCGTAGCCCCGCCGCGCGCCGCGTCTCCCGCTCCATTCGTCGTCGCGGAGGGCGAAGAATTCCGCCGGCCTTCCCCGCAGGTTTTCCCTTGCCAGGGCAAGGGCCCTTCTGTTTTCCTCCACCAGATCAACGCGGGGAAACAGTTCGCCGAGGAAAGCCGCGAAGGTTCCCACCCCGCAGAAAAGATCCGCCATGGGGAGGCGCCGGTCCGCGCCGGAGGCAAGTTCCCGGAGATCGGCCACGAGCTTTTCCAGCATCGCCCCGTTGCCCTGGAAAAACACCCCGGCGTCAAGGCGTATTTCCCTGTCCAGCAGCCGGGTTTTGCCGCGGCCTGTCCCGCCCTCGCCGAGAAAGACGCCCCCCCGCGCGTAGACGGTAAAGCGGTCTTTCTCCGGCGGAAGGGCGAGAACCCTTTCCCCCCGGGCGGTCTTTTTCAGCGCCGCGCGAATTCCCGGGTCCGCGACCGGACAGTCGGCGACGGGGATAATTTCGGCGCTTTTCCGCGCCTTGAGGCCGAAGCCCGCGCCGCCAAGGCGGTGGAATTCCATGCGGTTCCGGTACTCCCAGGGTTCCGAAGGGACAAGCCGCGGAGACGGAGGCGAAAAACCGCCTGTCCGCTCAAAGGCGCCGCAGAGGATCGCCCTCTTCGCGGCAAGCTGGGCTTCGTATTTCACATGCTGAAGATTGCAGCCCCCGCAGCGGCCGTAGAAGGGGCAGGAGGGATCGGCGCGGCCGGACGACGCTTCGTCTATTTCAAGCAATTCCGCCCTGGCCCAGCCCCGGTGTTCTTCGGTGACGCGGCAGGTTACCCTGTCCCCGGGGACGGTCATTTCCACAAAAACCGGCATATCCCCCAGACGGGCGATTCCGGCGCCGCCCGCGGCTATCCCCTCGATTGCGGAGTTGAAGATTTTACCCATTGCCATGAAGGCAAGATTATATCATCATTGCAGGAACAACAACACGGGAGTACAATCTGGATATGCTTGAAGAGGACGACTGGTTTACCAGTGACGACGGGACAAGACTTTTTTTGCAGCGCTGGCTTCCGCAGCCGGAAAAAGGGGAAACCATGCCCCTGGCCGCCCTGCACATCGTTCACGGCATGGCCGAGCACGCCCGCCGTTACCGGCGGCTCGCGGAAAAACTGAGCGCCGCCGGCATCGTGGTCTGGGCGGCGGATCAGCGGGGACACGGCAGGACGGCCGATTTAAGCGTGAACGGTCCCGGCAGGGGCGGTCTCCCGGGTCACTGCGCGGATAAAGACGGTTTTTCCCGGGTTACGGGGGATATAGCCGGCATCAACGGGGAGATGCGGAAGCGGTACGGGGGCCTTCCCCTCTTTCTTATGGGACATTCCTGGGGTTCCTTCATCGTGCAGAACTACATTGAAAACAACGGCGGCATTGACGGCTGCATCCTTTCGGGAACCCGCGGGCCCGGGGGGCTGAAAATCCGGGCGGGACTTCCGCTGATGGCGTTTCTTGCCGCGGTCATCGGCGGGCGCAACGGTTCGCCCCTTGCCCGCGCCGTGGCCGACGGCCCCTACAACAGGCCCTTCAGGCCGAACCGCAGCTCCTTTGACTGGATTTCCCGGGACGAACGGGAAGTAGACGCCTTTGTGAAGGATCCCTGCAGCGGGAACCTCTGTTCCACGGGCTTTTACCGGGATCTCCTTGACGGCCTCTGCCGCATCCACAAACCGGAGGCCATGGAAAAAATAAACCGGGATCTCCCCATCTACATTTTCGGCGGCAGCGCCGATCCGGTGGGGGAAATGGGCGCGAGCCCTACCAGACTGGTAAACGTTTACCGGTCCCTCGGCATCAGGGATCTTGAGTTTGTTCTCTATCCCGACGCGCGTCACGAGACGCTCAATGAAACAAACCGGGAAGAAGTCATGGATAACCTTCTCTCGTGGATACAGCGGCACTGCGGGGCCGCGTCCGGGGGAACGGCGGACAGCGCCGCGGCTGAAACAGCCCGGGCCGCCGCGGACACGGCGCCCGCCGGCGCGCGGAAGGAATAGCCCTCAAACCATGCGTTTCCGATATTCAACCGGAGAAAACGGAAAACCGGTCAGGAAAGCGGCGGTCTACACCCGGGACGAGCACGGAATAAATTTTTCCGATGTTGATCCGGAAGCGGTAAGCGTCGTTGAACGGCTCAAGGCCTTCGGTTTCGAAACCTACATCGTGGGCGGCGCGGTGAGGGATCTTATTCTGGGGAAAAAGCCCAAGGACTTTGATATTGCCAGTGAGGCAAGCCCTACGCGGATCAAGAAGATCTTCCGCAATTCGCGGATCATCGGCCGCCGTTTCCGTCTGGTGCACGTATATTTCGGCCCCCGGATTTTCGAGGTTTCCACCTTCCGTTCCATGAGGGACGGGCCGACAAGCAACACCTTCGGCGATATTGAAGAGGATGTGCGGCGCAGGGATTTTACCCTGAACGCCCTGTTCTACGATCCCGGCCAGCAGATCGTGGTGGACTTTGTGGGGGGCATGAAGGACATACGGGAGAAACGGATAAGGCCGATCATCCCCCTTGCCTCGATTTTCAGGGACGATCCGGTCCGGATGATCCGGGCGGTCAAATACGGGGCGGCCACGGGTTTCAGGCTGCCCCTCACCCTGAAATGGAAAATCAAAACCCAGTCCTCCCTCCTGAAATCCGTTTCTCCCTCCCGGCTGACCGAGGAGATATTCAAGATTATCCATTCATCCCAGGCCGCCGAAATTGTGGAAGCCCTGGACAGGTTTGAGCTTTACGGTTACCTGCAGCCCGCCGCGGCCGCCCTTATGCGGGAAAACGCCGACTTCCGCGTCCGCTACCTGCGGAGCATGGCGGTTCTCAACAAGCCGGGATTTAAAAACCTGAACGGCGAACGGATGGCCGCCCTGATTTACGATTACCTTGAGGACATTACCGACTGGGAACGGGGCATCGCGGAAAACTACAGGATTACCTTCGCCGCGGCCCGGCAGTTTGTGCTCCCCATGAATCCGCCGCGTTTTGAACTGGATCACGCGGTGCGGCTTTTCTTCGCGGCCCACGGCATTACGATTAAAAGGTCGCACATCCTGGATCTCGGCAAGGCCGCCGCTCCCGCCAGGGAAGGCGCCGAGGGCCGCGCCGCCGGCGAACGCCGCAGGCGCCGCCGCGGAAAGAGAAGGCCCGGCCCGCCGCCCCCGGCCGAAACCTGATTCGCGGCGAAGGGCAAGGTTCCCTTTCGCGGCCGCGCGCACGGCGGCGCGGAAGGGCAGCCCGCCAGGGACTGTTATACGAAAGAACGCCGCCGCGCCCGGCGCGGAGAAAAGGCCGTCTTCGGACGGCCCTACTTCAGCCGCGCGATAAGGCTTTCCGTCTTTTCCAGGTAACGGTCGGGCGCGGCGGCTGCGGCTTCGCGCAGGTAATTGACCGCCTCACGGTTTTTCCCCGCGGCGGCCGCGTTGATCCCCAGGGCATAGGAAACGAGCGCAAAGTCCGCGCCGTACTGAATGCTGGAACGGTAGTACTGTTCCGCCAAATCGTAGCTGTTTTCCCCGTAGGCGATGAGTCCCAGGTAATAATAGGGCGCGTAATGGCCCGGCCGCTGGTTAAGGGCTTTTGTAAAAGCAAGTTCCGCGGCCGCCGTGTCCCCCGCCGCCCATGCCCTTTGTCCTTCGGCGACAAGTTCCGTAAAGGTCTTTCGCGAATCCAGATAGGCCCGGTAGTCGCGGTTCAGCTTATCCATGTTGTTCCAGAGGCTTATCCGCCTCATCACCGCTTCGGAATTCTCCGCCGCCGTTTTCGAATCGGAAAGCAGCAGGAAGCTGTCGGTAAGGGCCCTGAAATATTCTTCGCCGCCGCTGTTCAGAAAAAACGAAACCAGGGACCACGCGATGCCTGAAAATTCGGGAGATCCGATGCCGGCCGCCGCGGAATAGACGGCGCTGTCCGCCCCGAGTACCGCTTCAAGGAGGGGCGTCTTTCCGTCCAGGCCCTTTACCGTATCAAGCCAGGAAAGATTTTCCTCCCAGGAGATTTTCCCCTCGCCGTTAAAGCCAAGGGTGCTGAAATAAATGGCAAAGCCCTCACGCATCCACGAAGGAGGGTTTGACACAAAGGCCCGCAGGAACTGTATGAAAGCCTGGTAGGGAAGGTTTTTCGCTTCATCGGCGCTGCCCCGGTCGATAACAAGTTCCCGCCTTTCCCTCTGGTTGTAATGAAGGTACACCGCCCCCGGACTTGCCGTGCCCAGGCGCGCGGAAACATAGTCCCTGTAGTCATCCCGGTTTCCGAAGGCCCTTACCCTGAGCGGGAAAACGGCCTGGGCGGGATCAAAGCGGAAAAGACGGTTGTATACGGCAAAGCGTTCCTCCATTTCCCCAAGCAGCGCTTCCCCG
>JAISND010000160.1 GCA_031276615.1 Treponema sp.
TCTACCTCGATTCCTTTGTCATAGGGCAGGAACCCGCGAAAAAAGCCCTTTCCGTGGCGGTATACAACCATTACAAACGCATCGCGAATCCCGCCAAGGAGCCGGAGGATGTGGAAATAGAAAAATCCAACGTGCTCCTCATCGGGCCCACCGGGACGGGAAAGACCCTCCTCGCGAAAACCCTGGCGAAAAAGCTGAAGGTTCCCTTTGCCATCGTTGACGCCACTACCCTTACCGAAGCGGGCTATGTGGGCGAAGATGTCGAGAATATCCTCCTTAAACTGATCCAGAATGCCGGCGGCAACATCGCGGCCGCGGAAAGGGGCATTGTGTATATCGATGAAATCGACAAGATAGCCCGCAAGGGCGAGAACGTCTCCATTACCCGGGACGTGTCGGGCGAAGGCGTCCAGCAGGCCCTGCTTAAAATAATCGAGGGTACCATCGCGTCGGTTCCCCCCCAGGGCGGCAGAAAGCATCCCAACCAGGAGATGATCCGGATCGACACCACGGATATCCTCTTCATCTGCGGCGGCGCCTTTGTCGGACTCGAAAAGTTCATTGAAAGGCGGGTGGTACAGCATCCTATGGGTTTCGGCGCCGATGTCAGGGCGGGGAACGAAAAGAACCTCAAGGAACTCTACGACGCCCTGCACCCGGACGATCTTATTCATTTCGGCATGATTCCGGAATTCATAGGCCGGCTTCCCATAACGGTGAGTCTTGAAGAACTCAAGCGGGACGACCTTAAACGGATCATCACCGAACCCCGCAACGCCATTGTCAAGCAGTACCAGGCTTCCCTTGCCATTGACGATGTCAAGCTTGAATTCACCGAAGGCGCGATTAACGCGATTGCGGATACGGCTATCAAGCAGAAAACCGGCGCCCGGGGAATACGGGCCATTGTCGAAAAGCTCATGACCGATATTATGTTTGAAATTCCTTCCATGCAGGGAAGCAAGCAGGTCATTATCACCCAGGAAACGGTGGAGAAATCCGACCCCCCGGTTATTCAGCCGGTTCAAAAGAGCGCATGAGCGGCAATGACGGTTCAAAAAGAGGCGGCGTAAAAAAGCTCATATCGAATCTGAAGGAAAAGGCCCGCATCCGGAATTCGCGTCCCGTGGAGCAAAATGAGATTTTGGGGGAACTTTTCCCCCTTCTTCCCCTCCGGGAACTGGTTCTGTTTCCCCAGACGGTAATTCCCCTGTTTGTTACCTACAAATCCGGCATGGCGGCTGTCGAGGAAGCCCTTAAAAGGGACAACCGGCTGTTCGCGGCCTGCGTCAGGCGCAGGGATGGCGGAAAACGCGGTTTACGGGACGAAACCGGGGCCTGCCTGGTGGGAACGGCGGCCCGCATCATTCAGCACCTGAAACTTCCGGATAATACCTTCCGGGTTATCCTGCAGTGTGAATACCGGGGAAGGGCGCTTTCCGTGGAAGAGCGCAGGGACATCTCGCTTGTCTGGATTGAGCCGATTAAGCCCCCCCCCTTAAGCGAACCCCCGGATCCGGAAATCACGGCGCTTGTACGAACCCTGCAGCAATCCTTTTTCCAATACGCCGAGTATTCAAAAAGGGTCGGCGCCGATACCATCTCCGCCGTGGAACGGACGGAAAACCCGGAACGGCTCGCGAACCTCATCTGCAACTCCGTTGCCGTCAAGGCGGAAAAGAAGATGGAGCTGCTCGGCATTGTCGATTCGGTAAAACGCCTTGAAGCGGTGCTCGAAACCCTTGAGCTTGAAAATGAAATTTTCGGAATCCGGAAAAATATTTCCGGCAAAATAAAAAACCGTCTGGAAAAAAACCAGCGGGAATACATACTCCACGAACAGATCAAGGAAATAAACAGGGAACTCGGCAAGGACGGCGCGGAGGACGAATTTGCCGATATTGAAAAGGCCATAAGCGAAAAGAACCCTCCCGAAGAAGTCGCGCTAAAGGCGCGCAAGGAAATCGCCCGGCTCCGCAAGCTCCAGTCCTTTTCCCCGGAAGCCGGCGTACTGCGGACTTACCTTGAATGGATATCGGACCTTCCCTGGAGCGGCTGCAGCCCGGATTCCGGGGATCTGGCGGAGGCCGAACGAATTCTGGACGAAGATCATTTCGGCATGCGCAAGGCCAAGGATCGTATCCTTGAATTTATCGCCGTGCGCCGGCTTCTTTCGTCTAACGGAACCGGCGCGGGGATTCCCGCCCCTTCGCCCGAAACGGCCTCCATCAGGGGGCCCATTCTCTGCTTTGCGGGCCCCCCGGGCACGGGCAAAACAAGCCTTGGCAAATCCGTGGCGCGGGCGCTGGGCAGGAACTTCGTGCGCGTTTCCCTGGGCGGCGTGAGGGACGAGGCTGAAATACGGGGCCACCGCAAAACCTATGTGGGCGCCCTGCCGGGAAAGATAATCCAGTCCATGCACAAGGCGGGAACGGTGAACCCGGTTTTCCTCCTTGACGAAATCGACAAGCTCTCGAGCGATTTCCGCGGCGATCCCGCGTCCGCCCTGCTCGAAGTTCTCGACCCGGAACAGAATGCCACTTTCACCGATCACTACCTGGAAGTACCCTACGATCTTTCCAGGGTTCTCTTCATCACCACCGCCAATTCACTCCACACCATACCCTACCCGCTCCTTGACCGCATGGAGATCATTGAAATTCCCGGTTACGGCGAAAATGAAAAACTGGCAATCGCGAAACAGTTTCTTGTTCCCAAGGAGCTGAACGAAAACGGCCTTGGCGGGGCGAAGATAATTTTCAGGGATGAAACCCTGCGGGACATTATACGCTACTGGACCATGGAATCCGGCGTGCGGAGTCTCGAGCGCGAGATAGCCCGCTGTATCAGGCGTATCGCGCGGGAGGCGGTTAAAAAGGAATACGGCAAGAATCCCGAAAAGCCGGTAAATTCCTTCTGTAAAACGATCCGTCCGGAGAACCTTGAGAAACTTCTGGGAAGACGGAAGTACAAGAACGACGTGGTATTCAAGGAAGCCCGCGCCGGGGTGACCTACGGCCTTGCCTGGACCGAGACCGGAGGAACCATACTGCCCGTCGAAACCAGCCGCTTTGAGGGAAACGGCGAACTTACAATCACGGGGAATTTGGGCGACGTGATGAAGGAAAGCGCCCGCATCGCCCTTTCCTACATCAGAAGCGCGGGGGATCGTTACTGTTTTTGCGTAAAGGACCCGGGCAAGATCGACTTTCACATTCATGTCCCCGAGGGCGCCATACCCAAGGACGGCCCCTCCGCCGGCATTACCCTCGCGTCCTCGCTGCTTTCCAGCCTTTGTCAAAAACCGCCCCGGCCCGGCGTAGCCATGACCGGTGAGCTTACCCTTACCGGACGGATTCTGCCCATAGGCGGCCTCAAGGAAAAAATCCTCGCGGCCATACGGAACGGCATGGACAAGAC
>JAISND010000178.1 GCA_031276615.1 Treponema sp.
AAGGAAGAAATGCTCCGCAAAATCCAAAAAACGTCCCAGAGCTTAAGCCAAAAGCTTTCCCGCGTTCCCAATTCCGCCGAGATAGCCTCGGAAACCGGCATACCCGCCGGGGATGTCAACTCCGTGCTTGTTTTGGCGAACGACATTGCTTCCCTGGATACCTCCGAGGGATCTTCCCTTTCGGGTCTTATTGACTACCAGGGAGATTATACATATAATCCGGAGCAGATCTTCATGAAGAAAAATTTTTGCAAGGTTACCATGGATATGCTCAACCATCTTAAAGAAAGGGAAAAGAACATCCTTGTTTACCGCTACCGGATCGGGGGTGGCGAGCGTTATACGCTAAAGAAAATCGGCGACAAGATGGGCATTTCCCTCGAAACAGTGCGCCAGATTGAGCTGCGCGCCCTGCGGAAAATGAGGGAAAACGCCGAAACGCTGCGCGAATATCTGGCATAGTACCTTGGTTTTGCTAAAACTACATGATATGGGAAAAAGAACGAAAGAGAATTTTTAACCACAATGGCGAAAAAGGCGAAGAAGGAAATCGAAAAAATACACATATTGCCAGGAACCCCGGCGGCGTGGTTCCCGGATTGGCTGCCGGCTCTTTACCTCGCCGGGCTTTCCGGTTATTCTAGTGACAGGTGAAAGCTGATCCAAAGGCAAAAAAGCCCAAGAACACCAAAACAACATCCCGAGGAAGAAAAATAAGTTTTGAAGACGGGGTCCGTTCCGCCCTTATTGCCGGCGTGGTGGTTTGCGCCGTGATCCTCGGGGCGGCGGGCTTTTTCGCCGTCCGTTCCGTTTTGAACGGAGGCTTTACCCCGCCGCCCTCTACCGGAGAAAGTCTGGCCGGCCCGCCGGCGGAGGTTTCGGAGTTTCCCACGGAAGATTCCGTGGTGGGTTCCGAAACGCCTTCCGATCTGGATGACATGATACTTAAAGATGAGTCCAGGGGCCGGGAAAGCCGGCCGGGTTCCGGACAGGAACAAAGCGGGCCGGCCCTTTCCCCCCGGCCGGCGTCCCCCGCCGGCCTTCCTCCCGAACGCCGGGGTATCCTTGTGTTTGTGATTGATGACGCGGGGAACAACCTCAAAGAGCTGGATCCGTTTCTCGCGTTTCCCGGCCCCCTTACCATAGCCGTCCTGCCCGGGCTTCCCCATTCGGCCGAGGCGGCCAGACGGATACGGGACGCCAAAAAGGAAGTTTTCCTTCACCAGCCGATGGAGCCTTTGGGCGGCCAGAACCCCGGCCCCGGGGCGATTATGGCGGGAATGAACGACGAACAGGTACGGCAGATTCTCGGCAAAAATTTTAACGAACTTCGGCCCGTGGCCGGAATAAATAACCACGAAGGCAGCAGGGTAACGATGGACCCCGGTATAATGAGAACGGTGCTGGAATTTTGCTGGGAAAACCGCGTCCATTTTCTCGATTCCCGCACCACGGCCGATACCGCCGTTCCCCGGGTGGCGCTGGACATGGGTTTCGCGATCGCCCAACGGGACGTGTTTCTTGACAACGAGCAGGACCGGGATTCGATTGTCAAGGCGATAGAACAGGGCTGCAGAAAAGCCGAACGGGACGGCGTTGCCGTGATGATCGGCCATACCTGGTCGCCGAAGCTTGCCGGCATACTTACGGAAATGTACCCCGGCCTTGTCAAAAAAGGCTTTTTCCTGACCACCGTATCGGGAATACTCGACGCGGGAAAATGATACGGTGAATAATCGGTCCGCATGAAAGTCCTTGGCATAGAAACATCCTGCGACGAATGCGCCGCGGCCGTTGTTGACGGCGGAACGATCCTCTCCAATGTGGTAGCCACCCAGATACCTTTTCACGCGCCCTGGCAGGGAGTGGTTCCGGAAATCGCCAGCCGTATGCATACCGAGTGGATTTATGGCGTTGTTGAAAAGGCCCTGAAAGATCCCGGACTTGGCCCGGAGGATGTGGAAGGCGTCGCCGTTACCGCCCATCCGGGACTCCTCGGATCCCTTCTTGTGGGCCTCCATTTTGCCAAGGCGTTTGCCTGGGCGCGGGACATACCGTTTATCGCCGTCGATCACCTCCTTGCCCATCTTTACGCTTCACGGCTCAGGTACCCGGATGCCGGGGCGGATTCCGGAAAAACCGGGGCGGCGGATATTCACTGCCCGGACTATCCTTTTTTGGGGCTGCTTGTTTCCGGAGGTCACAGCGCGATTTGCCGGGTCGATAACTTTGACGACGTGACGGTTCTGGGAACCACGATAGATGACGCCGTCGGCGAGGCCTTTGACAAAGTGGCGAAATTTTACGGCTTTGGCTATCCCGGCGGGGCGGTCATCGACGCCCTGGCAAAAACCGGAGACAGCGGGGCCTTTAAATTTCCGATGCCGAAGCTCTACAAGATCGGAAAAGACGGAAAGGATCACCGTTACGACTTTTCCTATTCGGGCCTTAAAACCGCCGTGGTAAACCAGCTTGAACAGTTCCGGGTCAAAAAAAAGGTTGATCCTGCCGGCGATGCCCGCGACATCGCCGCGTCGTTCCAGAAAACCGCTGTCGGGATACTGCTTCGGGGCCTGTTCCGCGCCGCCGCCGACACCGGTATCACGACCGTGGTCGCGGGCGGCGGCGTCGCGGCAAATTCCTGTCTTCGTTCACGGCTTGCCGAACACGGCGAACTGCGGGTAATTTTCCCGCCGCCGGAACTCTGCGGCGATAACGGCGCGATGGTCGCGGGACTCGGCGAACGTTACCTTCTGCGGGGCGACCGCTCGCCGATGAGCGAAACAGCGTCGGCCCGGGTCGGGGCATTCCGAAAAAGGTATCCTTAGCCGGCACAGTCCGCGAAGGCTATTTTCCTATAATTTCGTAGAGCCGGTCGAGGTCGTCCATCGAATAGTACTCTATTTCAATGCGGCCTTTTTTGAGACTGCCGGAAATGTTTACCCTGGTTCCCAGTTTTTCTATAAGCCGGTCTTCTATTGCCTTAAGCTGGGGATCCCTCGCAGCTTTTTTTCCTGAGGTTTTGGCGGATCCCGGCACGGCCGTTCCGCCGGGTTTGCCGCCGAGTTCCGCGGCGCGGTTCTCGGCGGCCCGGACGGACAGCCCCCCGGCGACAATTTCCCGGTAAAGCGTTTCCTGTCCGGCGGGCTTTGAAACGGAAAGTATCGCCCTGGCGTGGCCGGCGCTGAGCGATCCGTTTTCAAGACTTTCCCGCATGTGGCCGGGAAGCTTGAGAAGCCGCAGGGCGTTTGCCACGGTGGAACGGTTCTTGCCGACCCTGGAAGCCGCCTCGT
>JAISND010000212.1 GCA_031276615.1 Treponema sp.
TCGCCCCACGGTTCCAGGCGGCTCTGCTCCCTGATCTGGAACACAAGCCGCTCCTGGAGGTTCTTTTTTTCTTCGTTAAGCGCCAGCACCCGGTCTACCGGATTGGGCGTTTCCGGCCCTCCGGCGCTTTCAGCCGGACGGGAGGCGGCGGAAGCGGATTCGCCGCCGGCCCGCGCGCACACGGCGTCCCGCACGGCCCCGCCGATTACCATACCCTGAACGGCTTCGGCCCCGCCCTTTTTCGGCGGGGGGTAACCGCGCAGCAGGCCAAGGGCCGCTTCAACCCTGGCGCGCCTGTCCAGCAGTCCGGCAAGCGAATCCGAAGAGACGTTCTTTTTCTCAAGATGCACTATGCCGGCCTCGCGGAGCTTTTCAAGGGAAGCTTCCCTCTCCCTGTCCAGAACCACCAGGGACACTTTCTTCATGGGTACTATCATGGTTCACCCCGTGTCCGGCCGGACGCGAAGGGTTCACGGCCCGGCGGGCCGAAGGCCCGGAATCCGCGGCGGGAAAGTCCACCGCGCCCGCGGGGCGTCAAACCGGACTGAAACTTTTTTTTCATTCAGGCGCCCCCTGCCCGGCGGCCCTCGCGAGGCCGCGCTTTGCTATTTTGCCCCGGACCACCGCGGAGGTCTGCTGATCCCCCAGGTAGACCTGAATCTTCTTGATATTCCCCCTTGTTTCGGGGATTTTTATTTTCTCGAAAAGATTTACCCGCTGGGTGGTAATCCGCAGTTCATGATCAAGGCGTCTGCGCTGTTCCTCCACAATCCGCGCCTCAATGTCGAGGAGCAGCACCTTCCGCATGCGCTCGACCGCCGCGTCCAGCCAGAGGGGCGTCGTGACGAGATCGTAGGGGCTTACCGCGAATTCGGCGCCTTCAAAAACCGGAATGGCCACGCCGGCGATGTTTCCCTGCGCCGTCCGCACCGACGTGATCCTCACGATATCGGGAGTGAAGATTCCCTTCTCGCCGTAGACCGCGATCCAGGACTTGAAGGATTCGTCAAGCCGGTTTTTTTCGTCCGTAAGCTCCCTGACGCGCAATTCCGTTATCCTGATCTCCGCCTGAAGCTGCTGCTTCTTGAGCATCAGCGTAGGCAGGTAACGCTGGTACATTTTAAGGGAGTCTTTCTGTTTTTTCAGCTCGTTTTTGGTGAGCTTGATCTTCGCCATAGTCCCTCTGTCCCTGTCCTCAGCTTTTTTTCGGCCAGAATTTACTGATAAGTTCCGTCCGCAGACCCGTTTCCTCGGGGTTGAAACATTCGGCAAGAATCTCCCAGCCAAGATCCAGGGCGCGCTCCAGCGGGATATTCACCGAAAGATCCATCATCTGCTTTTCAAACATATCGCCGTATTTCAGGAGCTTGTCGTCCCAGGCGGTCATAATAAAGCCCATCGCCTTTTTTTCCAGGGTGTCCTTGAAAGCCGAATAAAGTTTGATCATGCCGTCCATGAGCGCGCGGTGATCCGCCCGGGTCTTGCCGTTGACCTGCTGCTTGAGACGCGACAGGGAGCCGAAGGGTTCGATGCGGCCGTTTTTGAGGTAATACTGCCCCTCGGTGATGTATCCCGTATTGTCGGGCACCGGGTGGGTCACGTCGTCGCCGGGCATGGTGGTGACCCCGAGGATGGTGATGGAACCGGCGGTATCAAAGTCAACGGCCTTCTCGTAACGGCTGGCAAGCTGGCTGTAAAGATCGCCGGGGTAGCCGCGGTTGGAAGGAACCTGTTCCTGGATGATGGAGATTTCCTTCATGGCGTCGGCGAAGTTGGTCATGTCCGTAAGGAGGACCAGCACGTCCTTGCCCCCGAGGGCGAACTGCTCGGCCACGGCCAGGGACATGTCGGGGATCATGAGGCACTCCACGGTGGGGTCCGAGGCGGTATGCACGAACATCACCGTGCGTGAAAGGGCGCCGCCTTCCTCAAGGGTGTCCTTGAAGAAAAGGTAGTCGTCGTATTTGAGTCCCATGCCCCCGAGGATGATGACGTCAACCTCGGCCTGCATGGCGATGCGGGCAAGAAGCTCGTTGTAGGGTTCCCCGGAAACCGAAAAAATCGGCAGCTTCTGGGAAACGACCAGCGTGTTGAAGAGGTCGATCATGGGTATCCCCGTACGGATCATGCGCCGGGGGATGATGCGCTGGGCGGGGTTGACCGACGGCCCGCCGATGGGGATGAGGTTTTCGTGCAGGGCGGGCCCCCTGTCGCGGGGCGCCCCGGAGCCGGAAAACACCCGCCCCATCAGGTTGTCCGAGAAGGATACCTGCATGGGGTGTCCCAGAAAGCGCACCGTATCGCCGGTGGAAATGCCCCGGCCCCCGGCAAAGACCTGGAGGGAAACAGTGCCGCCCTCAAGGCGGTTGACCTCGGCCAGGGAGGTGCCGAACACGGTATCCACTTCGGCAAGGTCGCCGTAGCGGATGTCTTCGGCCTTTACCGTGATAACGCTCCCGGTAATGGATTCGATTTTGCTGTATACCTTTTTCATGATACCACCTGTTACCCGAGGAATTTGGCGGCCGCCGGATCAATGCCCCGGGCCTTTTCAGCCACCGTATCCTTCACTTCCTTTTCAAGATCGGCAAAACGTTCGCTCCGCCACTCGGAACCGTTATAGTCCAGAAATTTCTGCCTGAGACGGTTGAACCAGGTTCTCGCCTCGTTCTTGTCGGGGAAGGAAAATTTCGAGGCCATGAGATTGAGCAGAATGGAAAACACGTGATTCTGCCGCTCGGGACTGACCGCCGCGTCAACCGCGTCGAAGGAATTTTGCTGGAAATAGACGGAGTCGAGGAGTTCGCCCTTGAGGTAGACAACGTAGTCGTCTATGCTGGTGCCTTCCTCGCCGACCACCTTCATCATCTGCTCGACCTCGCTGCCCCGGCGCATAAAGCCGTGGGCGTAGGCCACCTTTTCCGCGGGAATGATCCCCCGGTACTTCGACCAGGAATCCAGGGGATGGATGGCGGGAAATTTGCGGGCGTCCGAGCGCTCGCGGGAAAGTCCGTGAAAGGCCCCGACGACCTTCAGCGTCGCCTGGGTGACGGGTTCCTCGAAGTTGCCGCCCGCGGGGCTGACGGTTCCGCCGATGGTGACCGAACCGATAGTCCCGTCCCGGAGCCGCACAATGCCGGCGCGCTCGTAGAAGCTCGCTATGGTGGATTCGAGGTAGGCGGGGAAGGCTTCCTCGCCGGGTATTTCTTCCAGGCGGCCGGACATCTCGCGCATGGCCTGGGCCCAGCGGCTGGTTGAGTCCGCCAGGAGCAGGACGTTCAGCCCCATCTGCCGGTAATACTCGGCAAGGGTCACGGCGGTGTACACCGAGGCCTCCCTGGCCGCGACCGGCATCGAAGAGGTGTTGCAGATAATAATCGTCCGTTCCATCAGGGAGCGGCCGGTTTTCGGGTCTATGAGTTCGGGGAATTCCTTGAGGGTTTCCACAACCTCGCCGGCGCGCTCGCCGCAGGCCGCAAGGATCACGATGTCCACGTCGGCGTGGCGGCTGGTGATCTGCTGGAGCACGGTCTTGCCCGCGCCGAAGGGGCCGGGGATACAGTAGGTGCCGCCGCGGGCCACGGGGAAGAAGGTATCGATAAGACGAACCCTGGTGACCATCGGCTCACCGGGCTTGAGCCTTTCCTCGAAGCAGTCTATGGGGCGCTTGACGGGCCAGCGGAAACTCATGCTGACCGGAACGGTGTTCCCCTTTTCGTCCTTCAGCTCGGCGATGGTTTCCCTGATGCCGTAAGAGCCGGGGCCCTTTATCGAAAGGACCGTATAGGTTCCGAAAAGGTTGAAGGGAACCATGATCCGGTGAACAAAGGAACCTTCCGGAACCGTGCCCAGGGTATCGGCGCGCTCCACCCTGTCGCCGGCCTTTGCCACCGGGGTGAATTCCCAGGTTTTTTCCGCGGACAGGGCGTCAAGGTAGACCCCCCGCTCCAGGAAATAACCGGCCTTTTCCGCAAGCTGCGGCAGGGGGTTCTGGAGGCCGTCGTAGACCTGGCCGAGGAGGCCCGGCCCTATTTCCACGGCAAGCATGTCCCCGGTGTACTCCACCTCGTCGCCCACGGCGATGCCCCTGGTTATTTCAAAAACCTGGAGCTGGCTGATGTCGCCCCGGATCCGGATCACTTCGCTTTTAAGCTGTTTGTCCGCAACCTTGACATAACCCACTTCGTTCATGGAAACCGCCCCGTCGAAACGGACGCTTACCATATTGCCGTTAACGGCTGTTACTGTTCCTTTTGTTCCGGTCATTTCGGTTCTCCCGATTGGCTATTGAGGCCGCCGCCGCCGGAAGAGCCTTCCATTACGGCGGCGTAAAGCCTCTTGTATTCAGCAAAGCCCTCTTCGGCCCTGAAAGCGGACCGCCGCTCCATAAGAAGCAGTTTGAGAAGATAGGCGTACACTGTGTTTCTGTCGAAATAGGTGATTCCCTGGAAATACTCAATGGCCTTCCACCGCGCCCCGTCGAGGAAGATCTCCGCCTCCAGGGGGGAATCCATCGCCGCCGCGGCCTTTGCCGCCGCCGCGGCGTCGGCGGGATGTCCGGGCGCCCCGGAAGGGGGATCCCGCCTGGTTTTGGCCGCCCGGTAGCGGGCAAGATTGAGCCGCAGGGCCCTTTCGTATTCCTGCCAGAGCCTGAAAAATTCCGGCGCGCCCTCCGCGCAGGCCGCGTCGGCGGGGGGATTAAGGGTGCAGAGATCCAGCCAGGCCGCGTCGGCGGCCCCGAGTTTGGAAGCGGCGAGTTCCCTGAAATCCCGCGAACTCATGGGCAGGCCCTGCCCGTAAGCGAGGGAGGGAAGCTGGGCAAGGAGATAGTAACAGGCCACCCGCTTAACCCTTTGCCGTGTTTTTCAAAATTTCCCCGAGCCGGGGATTGAGGTAGGCGGAGAGGAGTTCCGCCACGGAATCCGCGGAAAAATCGTAATAGGCGGAACCGTCCCTGTTGGCTATGCGGAAACCCGCTCCCAGATTCCGGTCGGACCTGAGTTCCAGCCCTTTTTTGAGTTCCTCCGCGAGTTTGCTGTCGAAAAAACCCCGGAGTTTTTCAAGCTCCGCCTCGGGAAGCACAAGCGCGAGGGAGTCGCTGCCCCTGGCGGCCCAGGATTTGATGAGTTCCGGAAGCGCCGCTTTAAGCGTCTCCTCCCCGTAGGAAGCGGAAACCGTCCGGGCAACAATTTTATCCAGAAGGGTCTGAATTTCACCCCTGAAGGCCAGCACCAGGTTCCGGGAGGCCTGTTCAAGGGCGGCAACGCCGGCTTTTTCCAGACGCTCCGCGTCCGCCTTGCCCCGGGCGACAATAAGCCCCGCTTCCCTGTTGGCGGCGTCCACTATCCGCCTGGCCTCCGCTTCGGCTTCGCGTATGAGCCGGGCGGATTCCCCGGAAGCGGTTTCAATCCCGTCCTTCTTGATTTTATCGATGAGTTCCTGAACCTGGATATCCATGACTTCCTCTTTATACCCAAAAAATTAAACGCACAGGCGTTTTTTAATTATTCCTGCTGCTCCGTAATATATTTCAGCACTTTTTTTATCTTCCGGCTGATAATTTCCAGAATTACACTGGGATCATCAGCCGCCTTCGCTTCTCTTTGTAACATATCGCCCGTTTCAAATGCAAGGGCATTGACATCTTTGCGGCTTCCGGTATCCACGCCGTCAAGAAGGGGCAGAAGTTTTTCCAGACCGGCATGTTCCTGGGCGAGAAAGGCTTTGTTCCCGTTGTACACGTAATTGGTGATCTCCCCTTTATTCAAGCGGTTTTCCATTACAAAAGAAAGCTGTTCAATTCCTTCCATGGTGTCTTCAATTTCTGCCCGTAAAAGCATGATAAAGAGTTTCCTTTTACTCACGGGAAATATCCCCTTTCCTTTATTATGAAAGAGATTCCTGAAAAAAACAAGGGTTGCGCGCCGCATCCCGGCAAAAGCAGCGCTAAAACTGCGGCAGGGGCACCGCTGCCGTGGCTTCGGTGATTTTGCCGGTCTGCTTGGAACAGGCTCAACTATCAATATTTTCAGCGTGGGGTTGCCGTCAAGTCTTACCAGTTGAAGGCAAAAACCGTCTTTTCGTAAAAATCTTTTCCCTGTCCGAAAATACAGGAGGGAAAGGCCGGGTTATTGGGAGAGTCCGGAAAATATTCGGTTTCAAGGCAAAAACCGGAATGTTTGAGGTAAAGGGAACCCTGTTTGCCGTTAATGCCTGAAAGCATGTTTCCCGTGTAAAACTGAACGCCGGGCTGGGTGGTAAAAACCTTCATCCTCCTGCCCGAAAGCGGCTCGAAAACCTCGGCGCAGGGTCTGAGTTTGCCGGCTTCACCCTCAAGTACGTAACAGTGATCGTATCCTTCGGGAACGTCCGGTCCGCCCGGCGCGGACACGGGATTCTGTCTGACGGGCCTTCTGACCCTGAAGTCATAGGGGCTGTCCTTTACCGGAACAATCCTGCCCGTGGGGATATGCTCCCCGTCCGTTTCGACATAGGCGGAAGCGTGGATACAGATTTCATGTGAAAGTATGTCCCCCGAACCTTCCCCGGCAAGGTTAAAATAGGCGTGATTGGTCAGGTTTACCGGGCAGGGAGCGTCCAGCTTCGCCTCATAGACGGCGGTCAGCTCGTTGGATTTGTTGATTCCGTAGCTTGCCGCGGCCCTGAGATTCCCCGGAAAGCCCTGGTCGCCGTCGGGACTTTCAAGCTCGAAGCGCACGAAGACGCCGCCGTTCTCCTCGTAGGCTTCGGCCTTCCAGAGGCGCCTGGCAAAGCCCTTCCTGCCCGAATGAAGGTTGTTTTCGCCGTCGTTCTTTTCAAGGAGGTATTCTTTGCCGTTCAGGGTGAAGCGCGCGCCTCCGATGCGGTTCGCGTGGCGTCCTACGGTTACCCCGAAGAAGGCCGCGTTGTTGACAAAGCCGCCCAGGTCGGCATAACCCAGAAGAACGTCGTGCTTCTGTCCCTTCCGCGAGGGTACAACAAGGCTGGTCCAGGCCGCCCCGAAATCGGTAAGCGAAAACCTGAGATCCCCCGCCTTCAGGGTATAGAGGGAAACTTTTTTCCCGCTGGATAATACGCCGAAGTTTTTTTTGTCGATCTTCACGAAAATCCTCCCCAGGGGTTTGTCGCGCTTGGCGCATAAAACCTCCAAAAATCGCCGGCCGGGCGATTTTTACCCCGGCGCATGCGCCCGCCCTGCTCCCCACTATACTACAAGCCGCGGTTTTTATGGTATAGTCCCCCCATGGGAATTTGGGACAGGCTGGGCGGCGTGATAAAGAGCTACCTCGACGACCGGGATTCGGGGATTTTCGGCCATAAAAAGGGGCGCTTCCCTTCGGGCGACCCGGATCTTGACGCGGCCTTTGAAGAACTCAACGATTTTCTTGAGCACGGCAGGGCGGAGGACGCTTCCGGGGGAAGCCGCGGGGACGCCGGACAGGCGGGGGGGACAGGCCCGCGGGGCGGCGGGCGGCGGCCTTCCGCGCCTCCGGCGGAATTGCGCCCCGATTTTGCCGAGCTTGGCATTCCCTTCGGCGCCTCCGCCGGGGAATGCAAAGCCGCCTACAAAAAACTGCTCAAGATCCACCATCCGGACCGCCACGCGGGCCACGAGGGGAACTTCAAAAAGGCGACCGAAAAAACCGTCCGCATAAACGCGGCCTTTGACCGGATAGAACGGTGGCGGGAAGGCCGGTATACTCCACAGACCTGAGTTTTGGAACAGCCTCAAATCTCAAAACGAATATTTAATCCCGGCCTTGACAAAACTGTTTTGCCAGTAGCTTCCAAGCGCGCTTTCTTCCCTGCCCGCGAAAACGCCCGCGGATAATTCGGCGCTTATGTCTTTGATTGTCCAGACTATGCCCGGAATGATGTAGCAACCCTGGTCCTCAATATCCCAGATATTTGTCACCTTGCACTCAAGATTGTCCTTGAGGAATTTTCTGGAAAGCCGCGCGGTTATCCGGGTAGAAGTCATATCGGTTCCGGCCTCGCAGTCAAAAACGGGGTTATTGCCGATCCTGTCGTCCAGAAGCCGGATCGTCCCGTTACACTGGATATTCGCGTTGATTCCCCAGACGAGATCCCGGTCAAAACCAAAGGACCAGGCAAGGAAAGGATTCCTGACGGCGCCGTCGTCGCCCGCGAGATCCCCGGTGATGTGCGCCGCGAACTCGGCGCGCAGGTTAAAACCGAAGAGCACCTGGGCGTAATCAAGGCCTATCTGGTGGTAACGGCTGTAATCCATTACCGGATCGGGCATGTTCAGGTTCTCTATAAAGTTTGCGATGCCGGCCGGGGTAAGGCCGCCTCCCGCCACGATAGGCGCAAGATCCGCAAGCGTCCCGTCAATAAACGGATAGATTCCCTCAAAATTCCAGGAAGGCGTGAACAGGTTTCCAAAAAAATACTGGAACCCCAGGTCGGCAGGGCCAACGGTGGCGGTATAGCGCAGCCCCGCCTGGCTGTATTCAAGGCCCCGCGTATCCGGCGTGGTTAACTGCCCGGAAGTGATTCCGTACGCCGAGTTCAGAAGCGTTCTGATCTGCTCCCTGTTTATACCGGCGG
>JAISND010000037.1 GCA_031276615.1 Treponema sp.
AAGGGGGTTTCCGCCACAGGCAGTCTCCTGGACTGCGCCGTCAAATACGGAATCATCGACAAAAAGGGCGCGTGGTTTTCCTACGGTGAAGAAAAGGTCGGACAGGGCAGGGACAACGCAAAGGAGTACCTGGAGCAGAATCCCGATTTTGCCCGGGATGTGGAAGCAAAACTGCGGCAGAGGATATTTCCCGGCAGGGAATTCCCTGTCCCCAAAGCGGCGGTTCCTGTCCAAAAAGCCGCCGCGGCCGCGAATCCGGCCGGGGAGGTTCCGGCGGGTCTTTCCCGGGTCTTCGCGCCGGAAAAACCCGCCTCCGGGAGCGAAAGCCCCGCGGCGGGCCTCGCGGGCATGGCCACCGCGCAGGGCGCGGCAGCCGGGGGAACGGCGGCGGCCGGACAGGGCGCAGTGACCGGGACGGCGGCGGCCGGGGGTGCGGCGATACCCAGGGAGACGGGTCTCCCCGTGCGCCAGGGGCCGGGGCGCCCGAGAAAGGTTCCCCCGGCCGAAGCCCCGGCGGGGGCGCCTTCCGCCGGAAAAAGCGTTCCCTCCGACGCCCTGTTCTGAAGGGACGCAGTGGAGCTTGTTGTCCTGGGGCTTGGCTCCAACCGGGAAGATTCCCGGGGCCGCCCTCCGGCGCGCATCCTTGAAGAAGCCGCAAACGAACTTGGCGCGCTTCTTTCCGGCCTGAAGCGGGCGTCCCTGTACAAAACCAGGCCCATGCATCTGGAGGATCAGCCGCCTTTTTACAACACCGCCGTTTCCGGCTTCTGTTCCCGTACGCCCCGGGCCCTGCTTGAGGCCCTGCACCGCATCGAGGCCGCCCACGGGCGGAACCGCGCGCGGGAGCGGCGCTGGGGCGAGCGTACCCTGGACATCGACATCCTGCTTTTCGGGGATCAGGTCATGTCCCCCGCTGCGGACGCGGAAGTTCCGGAAATTCCCCACCCCCGGCTTAAGGAACGGGCCTTCGCGCTTGTCCCGCTCCTGGAACTTCTGCCCGGCGCGAAAGACCCGGCAAGCGGCGTTCCTTACCGGACAATTCTCGCGGGCCTTGCGGATCAGGGGGTGGAAAAAATATGAGCCTCCGCGGATCAAACGTGAACCGGAGATTCGACGGGGTTTAATTCCGGGGGCTGTACAGAGGCGCATAAATCCTTTCTCCCGATTGACGGCCCCGGGGAACCGGTTGGAAGGCAGGGGTCCATACCCCGAATTACTCTTCCGCTCCTTCTTCCCGGCCCGTCAGTTTCCGGTGCAGAGTCTTGCGGCCTATGGCCAGGGTTTTGGCGGTTTTGCTCTTGTTGCCCTTGTTGAAGGAAAGGGTATCCCGAATGATGATTTTTTCCGCTTCCTCAAGGCTTGTTCCCAGGGGGATGCGGATCCAGCCCTCTTCGCCGCCGGAACGCAGGGTCGGGGGAAGATCGTCTTCGGTGATGATCCTGTCCCGCGCCATGACCACGGCGCTTTCGATGCAGTTCCGCAGTTCCCGGACATTGCCGGGCCAGCCGTAGGCGTAAAGGCGGGAGCGCGCCTTCCCGTTGATGCCGTCAATCTCCTTTCCGTTATCCCTGGCGAATTCCCCGAGGAAGGAGGCGACAAGCAGGGGAATGTCGTCCTTCCGCTCCCGCAGGGGCGGAACATGGATGTTCACCACGTTGAGGCGGAAGTAGAGGTCTTCCCGGAAGCCGCCTTTTTCAATTTCGGCCTTGAGGTCCCTGTTGGTAGCCGCCACGATGCGCACGTCGGTCTCAATGGTTTCCTCGCCGCCGACGCGCTCGAATTCCTTTTCCTGCAGTACCCGCAGAAGCTTGATCTGGATGTTCTGATCGATTTCACCTATCTCGTCGAGGAAAAGGGTTCCCTCGTTGGCAAGCTCAAAACGGCCCCGTTTGCGCGCCACCGCGCCGGTAAAGGCCCCCTTTTCGTGGCCGAAAAGTTCGCTTTCAAGGAGGCTTTCGGAAAGGGCGGCGCAGTGTACCTTGACCAGGGGCTTTCCCCTGCGGGGCGAAAGTTCGTGGATGGCGTCGGCGACCAGTTCCTTGCCGACGCCCGATTCCCCGGTGATGAGTATCGACGCCTTTGTGGGCGCCGCCCTGCTGATGGTGTCGAAGACCCGGCGCATGGAGGGGGAATTCCCGATCATTGTTTCAAAGGGCCGGTGCTGCTCAAGCTCCTCTTCCATGCGCCGGTGCTGCATGACAAGTTCCCGGTTTGCCAGGGCCCGCTTGACAAGGAGGGAAAGCCGGTCGAGGTTGACGGGCTTGGTGAGAAAATCGTAGGCCCCGTCCCGCATGGCGGTAACGGCGTTCTCCACCGTGCCGTGGCCGGTAAGGATGATCACGGGAAGGCCGGGACTTTCCGCGACTATGCGTTTCATCAGTTCCTCGCCGCTCAGGCCGGGCATGCGGAGGTCCGTGATGACCAGGTCTATATCGCCTTTGCAGAAACGGTTCCATGCTTCATCGCCGGCGGCGGCGCAAATGGCGTTGTAGCCGTCCATCTCAAGGGAAGCGGCAAGCCCTTCGCGGATGTTCTTTTCGTCGTCGGCGACAAGTATCTTGAATTTCAACGGTTCCCTCCTTCCGCCGTGCCCGCCCCGTTATCCGCAACACCGCTGTCCGCGGCGCCGTAGGAAAGAAGACGCCGTTCCTTCTGGATGGCGGGCAGGGTAATTGTAAAAGAGCTGCCCTCCCCCACTTTGGACTTGACGGAAATTTCCCCCTGGTGTTCGCGGACGATTTTGAAAACAAGGGTAAGGCCAAGGCCCGTTCCGGTTTCCTTTGTGGTAAAATAGGGTTCGAATATTTTTGAAAGATTCTCCTCGCTTATCCCTTCGCCCGAATCGCTGACGGAGATTCTCACCCTGCCGTCCATGCCGGAAGTTTTAATGCCGAGCGTTCCGCCCCCGCCCATCGCGGCCTGGGCGTTTTTGATAAGGTTGAGCAGGGCCTGTTTCATATAACGCTCGTCAAGAAGCACCGGGGGAAGATCCCTATCCAGTTCAAGTTCGCATTTTATCCGGTCTTTTTCCAGTTCGCAGCGGACAAAGCCGGTAAGGTCCCTGATAATATCATTTATATTTCCCTCGCGGAGTTCCAGCGTCATGGGACGTACCGCGAAAAGAAAATCAACCACGATATGGTTAAGCCTGTCCACTTCCTCGTTCAGTACGCCCAGGTACCTGTCAAGAAGGGCCGTGTCCGGGGAAGACCGGCTGCCGGTTCCCGCGGCGCGCCCTGTTTTTTTTGTCAGCGCCTTCCGCATAAGCTGGAGGTGAATGGAAATGGAACCAAGGGGATTTTTTATCTCATGGGCAACCCCGGCGGCAAGGGTGGTAAGGCTCGCGAGATTTTCCGCCCGCCTCAGGCGCACTTCCCTGCTCCGCTTTTCGGTGATGTCTTCGATGTATATGAGGGAGCCGGTGATCCGGTGATTCCTCACCAGGGGAAGGACGCTGATGGAGAGGAGCCGGTTTATCCCCTGGCCCCCGGCGTCTATTTCCCGTTCAAACACCCGGTCCCCGCTGAGCAGGGTTTCCTGGAAAAATTCCACCACCCGCTCGTCCTGTACCGCCTTCCAGAGGGGAACGCCGCCGGTTTCGGAATAGTTCAGGGGAAGAATCCGCTGGGCGTACTTGTTCGCCATGGTAAGGCAGTGCTTTTCATCGCAGACAAGAATGCCGTCCGGAATGGAATCCAGCACGGATTCGAGACGGTCGATCTCCAGCGCCGCGGAAACGAGAAGATCCCGGCTCTGTTCGGCGGTGAATTTGTCAAGTTTTTTAATCGCCCTGTTGTAAAAATCCCTCATGCCTTTTCTGGCCGGACGCCGGCGGCCGCGGAAACCAGTCCTTCCTTAAGCCGGTAAAAAAGCGACTCGAGGGCAAGGGCCGGACTCTGATTCCAGACGCCGGACGCGGCTTCCGCTTCGGCGGCGCATTTCCTCCAGATATCATTATACGCTATATAAAGCGGGGCGCCGGTTTCTTCCTTCATGGCCTCCCGAATCTGGGACAGGGCCAGCCGCAGAAAACGGGGAAAGGAACGGGCCTCGAAATTGCCGCTCGCGGCAAGAACCGCGGCGATAACATCCCCGGCGTCAAGCGCGCGCTCAAAGCCCGCGGCCCCGGCAATGGGGGCGCAGTATTTTCCCAGGGAAACCAGGGGGCCGGGTATCTCCTTTACCCCCCTTTTTTTGAGCGAAACCGCGGCCGCCCTTGCCAGGGACGCGGTAAAAAAGGCGGCCAGGGGGTAGAGTTTCCCGTCCGGCTGGGGAAGAAAAGTATCCAGATAGGCGCCGACGGAAATGCCCGCCCCCGCCTCCCGCGGCGCCGGTGATTTGTCCCGGAACACCCGGCGTATCACCTCAAGTTCCCGCTCTTCGTCCCGCCCGAGGAAGCGGTAGGGCCGAAGCCGCGACAGCAGAGTGGGAAGGATCGCCTCCCTCCGCGGGGCCGTGAGGATGATGCTGACGGTATCCGCGGGTTCCTCAAGGAGTTTGAGCAGCGAATTCCTCGCGCCCTCCTGCATGCGGCCGGCGTTTTCAACAAGCAGCGTCTTCCGCCTTCCCGAAGGGGCAAGCCGGCTCCAGAAAGCCGCCCGCCGTATCCAGGCAATGGGGATGGTTTCCCCCAGACCCTCATCCTCAAGTTTGACGGCGTTTTTCAGGATTGAGGCGCAGAGCTTTCCCGCGCCGGAAACAGCGCCACCTTCGGCCGCGCTGCCGTCCGCCTCCCGGATCTCCGCCGCGGCTCCCGCGAGGGATTCGAAATCGTCCAGTTCTTCCTCCAGGGAGCGCAGGAGGGGGTTGAGTTTGCCGAGTTTGGGATCATCCTCCCAAAGTACCGGCGAAAAACGGGCAAGAAGTTTTCTCGCCGACCGGATGAAGAGAACGGAGCTTGCCGGAGAACCGGGATCCCGCGCAAACGCCGCGGCGGAAGCCGCTATCTCCGCGGAAAAGGGCCGGAGGCCGAGGGTGAGCAGATCCGGGTGCAGCAGACGGCGGTGCCGCGCGCAGGCGGGACAGGCGCAGTCCCACGCGGCGGCGCCGTTTTCGCAGGACAGGGCCCGCGCCAGTTCCAGGCCGGCGCTTCCCTTGCCCGAGGCGGGGGGGCCGAAGAACAGCATGGAAGGCGCCAGCCTGCCCGAACGCAGATCCTCCCCGAGCTGGGCCGCCGCGTCCTGGGCGATGATGTTTTCAAACACGGACGCCGCCCCGTGTTACGCGCGATACCGCCTCCGGGGCGGCCGCCGCCTTTCCGCCGCCGGCAATGAAGGGCAGAAGCAGATTCCCGAAGAAACTTTTTTCCAGAATAGGTCCCGGATCAAAAAGGGGCTGTATGCGGAGCACAAAAAGGATAAGGCCCACCACAATTATCCCCTCGGCAAAGCCGAAAAATATTCCCAAAAAACGATCGGCCCTGCCGAGGCGGATGCCTTCAATAATTTCCCTGAGCATGCCCTCGATGATTTTGACGCAGATAAAGACGATGAGAAAAATAACAACGAAGGCCGTAATTTCGGGGATGATCTTCAGGCCGGGCATGAATTTCTCCCTGACAAACAGGGCGCCGTTTCTGTAGAAATACAGAGCCGCAAGCAGGCCCAGTACCAGGGAAGCCATTGAAAAAAGTTCGCCTACAAAGCCTCTGAGGGCGCAGCGCACGGTAAAAATCACGACAAGCGCCGCAAACAGAATATCAATCGCCGCAAAGCTCATGGTTTCTCCTCAAGAAATTCAACTATCGTTTTCGCGATGAGGCCGGCGCCGCCGCATTCCCCCATCCGCCGGGAAGCTTCCGCCATGTCCCGCCGTTTTTCACGGTTCTCCGCAAGTTCGCCTATGACCCTTACCAGGCTGTCCCGGTTCGCGTCCTCTCCGGCCAGCACGAGGGCGGCCCCGGCCTTTTCAAAACAGCGGGCGTTTTCCACCTGATCCCCGCGGGTTCCCGAACCGCAAAGGGGTACAAGCACCATTGGCTTCGCCAGGGCGGCGCTTTCCCAGACCGTCCCCGCCCCGCTCCGGCCCAGCACCAGTTCCGCCGCCGCGAGCACGTGGGGCAGTTCCTCCCCGATGTAGGGATAGGGCCTGTAGCGCGGCGACGGCCTGCCGCCGGCCGTTTTATCCTGCCCGGTCTGGTGAACCACCGTGTACCAGCGGGTCAGATCGTCAAGACTTTCCCCGACCAGCCGGTTGATCTCCAGGGCGCCCTGGCTGCCGCCGAGCACAAGGAGGATCCGCTCGTCCCGGCCAAGCCCCAGAAAGGCCCTGCCCTTTTCCGGGTCGGCGGAACGGAATTCGCCGCGCACCGGATTGCCGCTTACCACGACGCGGCCCGCGCAGGAGGCCGGCAGAAAGCGGACGGTATCTTCACAGGCGCAGAACACCTTCCCCCCGGAACGCAGGGCAAAGCGGATATTGATCCTTGTCGCCAGCCCGGGGCTGTAATCGGACTCGTGGGTAAAAACCGGGATTCCCAGGGAGGCGGCCGCGGCGCAGGGGGGGACGCTGACAAAACCTCCCTTGGAGAAAAGGAGATCCGCCTTTTCCCGTTTCAGCACACGCCGGGCCGCGAAAAAACCGGCTATGACCCGGAAAAAATCGGGAACCGTCCTGATGGAAAAATAACGCCTGAGCCTTCCCGCGGGCACGCCGAAGAATTCCAGTCCCGCCCCCCCGACAATGGCGCGATCCATGCCGGTATTGGAACCGATCCAGAAAATCCGGCAATCCCTGCCCCTTTCGGCAAGAGCCCCGGCAAGCTCCGGCGCCACCGCAAGGCCGGGATAGATATGTCCGCCGGTTCCGCCTCCGGTAAATGCAATATTCAGCACCTTCCCCCTTCCCGATGCCCCCTATAATATTATATAACGGCGACAATGATAAGACCCGGGAATCCTGTGCCAATGTCCTGATTTAAGTTTTCAGGGAAAGAAATAGCGTGTCCTGATGTACCGGAAACACGGAATCCGGACAGGTTCCTTATCTGAGAACCACCGAATTGCCCGAACGGTCAAAGTCCATCCGGAATCGCGGGAGCCATGAAATATCGGTACCGATTTCCGCTTCTCCGTGAAAGCGGTACCGTACAAGGTTCATGGCGATCACCTCGTCCAGAAGGCGGCGGTTCATGTTAATGAAATTCATCACGAGAAACAGTTCTGTTTCCGCCTTGCCCCCTGCCGGAATGTACATCACGTTCTCTTCCTGTCCGCCGGCCCAGAAACGGCCTTCGCCGTAAAGTTCATACGTAAAGAAAGAGAGGGCCACGGGAAAGCTGTTGGGATTGTCGATGCGCAGGGTAACCCTGAAGCGGGTATTGATCAGCTCTGCCTGCAGAATGGCGATGGACGTAATGGTAAACACCGGCTCCCGGATACGGGGAAAAGCCGCGGAGGCGGATACTTCCTCCCGCAGCGCCTGACCATCCGCGTACAGATAATGCAAATCCAGGGTCAGTTCCGCGAGGTATTCATCATCCGGAACTCCCTCGGCCGGCGGTGAACAGGCTTTATCCATTTTCCTGAATTCGGAGAGATCGAGATTCAGGGAAATGGTTTTTTCCGCGGAGGAAAAACCCGCCAGGGGAACGTGGAGTTCCGCGGCGCTTTCCCCCTCAAGGCTCAGGGACGCGGAGTCGTCCGGACCGGTGCCGTTGATCGCGCCGTTCCAGCCTTTCAGTTCGACGGCAAGCGGAAGGGAACGGGGATTTTCAAGCCTCAGACGGTAAAAAAGGACAACCCGGTCAACGCTGTCCGCTTCTATACGGTTAAAGATCAGGGAGGCCGCGGGTTTTTCTCCGGGCGCTTCCGGCGCGGATCCGCAGCCCAGGAGGAAGAACAGTCCCGCGCCGAGGCACAGGACGCGAAACGGCGCGGGGATTTTTCCCGAAAACGCAGGGGAAGCTTTAAAAACCGGGACGGGGTTTTCGGGGACGCCCGTAAAACACTTCCGCATAATCCCTTTATTATCGGGCTTGTCCGCAGCGAACTTTAAAAACAGAGCGGTTTCCCAGGACCGGCGTATATAAAAAAACCGGGATTATGTCCCGCGGCGCGTACGGCGGCCTGAAGGCCGCCTCCCTGTATCCGAAGGCGCCGCCTTTATTATGCGCCGGGCGCGGCGGAGTGTTCTCCGTGAACAGCCCCTGACGGGGCCGCGTTTACTGCGCCCCGCGGCGCGTACGGCGGCCTGAAGGCCGCCTCCCTCTGTCCGGGGGCGCGGCCCTGATCGCGCGCCGGGCCTGTGTTACTTTTCCGCGTAAACAGCCCCTTGTCCGGAAGCGGGGTGAGCGCATGTGCCAACGGAAATTACCGCGGGCGGGAAAAAGGTGCTTGGTACCATACTCGTGCCTTGGCTCTTTTCTGTTCATGGTATCCCGGGAGAAACATGCGCCCTGTTTTTCCCCGCCCGGCGTGGTATCACGTTTATATGCGCCCGCCCTGAGCGGTTTCCTTGACAACAAGCCGCGTTTCCATCACATTGGAATCCGCGGG
>JAISND010000060.1 GCA_031276615.1 Treponema sp.
CGGAGTTCTTCCAGGTCAAGCATGTTAGCGGCGTACTGCTTTTTCAGCAGATCGGGCGGAAGGAGGGAATCGAATTTACCGTTAAGCGGAATTTCATCGGGAAGGGCCAGGGGCAGGGCCGAGGGAAGGCCGCGGACAATTTCCTTCAGTTCCGCCTGAAACAGCGGCGGGGGCAGGGAAGACACGATGCCGGCGCAAAAATCGTTTTCCCGCGACAGGGAACGAATCCCCAGGGCTTTGCGGTAATTCTGATCCCGCAAAACGAGGAGAAGCGTCCGCATGCCCCGGCTTCCAAGCCAGGGGAAAACCGCAAAGGAATACGGGCCTTCCGCCCCGGCCGCGGGTTCCGCCGGCGCGCCGGCCGTCCCGCCGGGAATGAAAATGTTTCTGTCAAGGGCGAGTTTTTCCGCGGTTTCCCGCGCCTCCCCAAGGCGCGCCCAGGCCCTTTCGGAAAGGTACGGGTAGCGCGTTCTTTCGCATAACACCATCCGCATGCGCCGCGCCACGGCCGGGTGCAGCTCCGCGCCGCCGCCCCGCCAGACCCGCGCGCTTCCCGCCTCTCCGGGCATCACGGCGATCTCCCGTTCCCGCCGGCGTATGTTCTCCACCTGCCAGAAGCGGCCGCCCAGCACAATGCTGCTCCCCGGAGGCGGAAGGTAATTCACCCTGCCGATCTCGCGCCCGCCGGCAAGCACCCGGTATTCGGCTTCCTCGGCAAAGACGGCGTAAAAGGAATAGCGGCCGGTGAAGCGTTCCGCGCCCAGGCCGGCGATAAGGTTTGCCTCCGCCGTTCTTTCGATAATATCGGCCGCGATAAGGCTGTCCAGAAGTGTTCTGAAATCATCTTCACCTATGCGGGCAAAGGGGGGCAGCGACAGAACCCTCCGCGCAAGGGCCGCCGGGCTGTGTTCGCCCAGGGAAACGAGGACGCTCAGGGTCTGGTGGACGAGCAGGCTGTAAGGGAGGGGGGCCTCGAAGCCCTGCTCTATCCACTTTTCCTTTACATAAAGTTCGATAACCGCGATGGTTTTGACAAGGCCCCAGGGCAGGCCCCGCGGCCCCGGCCTTGCTTCCTCAAGGGACGAAAAATATATCTCGGGCTTTCCCTTCAGCCGCCCCGAGCGGCCAAGGCGCTGCACAAAGGCCGATACGCTCAAGGGCGCGCCGATCTGCGCGACCCGGTCAAGGCTTCCGATGTCGATGCCCATCTCCAGGCTGGCGGTGGCCGCGGCGGTGAGGGGCCCCGGCGATTCCCTGAGCTCCCTTTCCGTTTCGGCGCGGAGACTCGCGGAGACGCTTCCGTGGTGAATGAAAAAACGATCCTCTCCCCGCCGCGCCGCGGAAATTTCCCTGAGCGACGCGACGGCGTCTTCCGCCTCAAGCCTGCTGTTGGTGAAGATGATGCAGCGCCGTCCCCGCACCTGCCGGTACAGGGCTTCCCAGAAGGCGCGGCCTTCGCCCTTTGCGCGCGCGAAGTGATCCAGAAGCATGCTTACCCGCCGCCGGTCCCCGCCGTCGGCCTCCCGGACAAGCGCTGTGTTAGACGCTATGCATCCTGCCCGGCTGCGTCCGCTTCCCAGGGCTATCCATTCCATTGCCCTGGTATAATCGCCCAGAGTCGCCGAAAGGCCGACGCGCCGCGGACGGCAGAGGGCGGCTTCCTCTATGCGGGCGAGCTGGCAGAGTATCTGGCTTCCCCGGTCGCTTCCCATGAAGATGTGGACTTCGTCGACGACCACAAAGAAAAGATCCCCGAACAGGGAACGGATCATTCCGGGAGACCGAAGGAGCAGGGCCTCCAGGGATTCGGGGCTTATCTGCAAAATCCCGGAGGGCTTTTCCAGCAGCCTTTTCTTGTGGCTGCCGGACACGTCCCCGTGCCAGCGCCAGAGGGGAAGTCCCGCCTTTTCCGCAAGCGGCGCAAGGCGTTCCGCCTGATCGTTGATGAGCGCCTTGAGGGGGCTGATGTAGAGGACGCCCACGGACCGGGGCTTCATTTCGCTTAACAGCGAGATAACCGGAAAGAAGCAGGCTTCGGTTTTGCCCGAAGCGGTTCCCGCCGCGATGATGAGGTGCCGGTCGCCGTCGAGAATCTCGGCGATGGCGGCCTCCTGGATGCGGCGCAGCGCGGTCCATTTCTTTTCGTAGATGTACTCCCTGACAAAGGGCGCAAGCCGGGAAAAAACGCTTTCCATTCAGCGCACCCTGCCGGACGCGGCGGCAGGGCCGGCCCTATACTTCGAATTCCGCGTAGTTTTCACCGGCGGTAAAACCCTTCACGGTAAAGCCGTCACGGTAAACCAGGGTATCGAAATCGGTTTCCCCGTTTTCACGGAGTATGTTGAGGAGGCCGATGAAGTCGCGGCATATCTCCCTGGGCGTGATGAATTCTTCGGCGCCGGGAACCGAAAAGGCAAGATCCATAAAGGCCGAAAGCTCCCGCCTGCCAAGCTCCGGTTCGTAGCCGTAGTGGCCGGCGTGGATGTCGCGGATCCGTTCAAGAAGGACGTATATTTCCTCGCGGCTGAGCCGCGTCAGGCGCAATACGGGGCTGCCGAAATCGGCGTAGCCCTCGCGGACGAAACGGCTGTCGGCGAGCCTGGATCTCAGGGCGGGGTAGCTGAAAAGCCCGCGCCGCTCGTCTTCGATGAACCGGGGAGTTCCCGCCATGTAGATGCCCAGGCCCTCCGTTCTTCCCTGTATGACATCGTTAAACATGGCAAGGATTTTTTCGTAGTTGTTTTCGCGGGACTGGCGGCTGACGATCTTGTAAAGGCTCACACATTCATCGACAAAGAGAAGGAAGCCCCGGTAACCTATCCGCGAGCCGAACGCGGCAAGGACCTTGAGGTACTCGTACCAGTTTTCATTGCCGATGATCTCCCCGACCGGGAGCAGGCTTTTGGCTTCCGCCCTGGTTGCGTACTCGCCGCGCAGCCATCTGAGGGCCGCGTGTTTTTTTTCATCGTCCCCTTCGGTATAGGCCCGGTAGTAGGCGCTGATAACCGCGGCAAAATCAAAGCCGTGGGCATAGTCCTCCATTTTGGAGACGGTTTCAAAAATCCGGCTTTCAAGGCGGGGAAGAAATTCTTCGTCCGCGGGCGAAGAGCCGCCGCCTGCCAGTTCCATTTTCACCGAGTTGATCCACTTTTGAAGTACCGCCTCAAGGGCGCCGCCTTCGGGACGCAGTTTGGTGGAAAGCCGGGATACCAGCTCCCGGTAGGTTTCAAGCCCCGCCCGCCTTGATCCGGTGAAGCGCTTCTCGGGGGAAAGGTCGGCGTCGGCCACAAGGAAATCGTTTTCCATCGCGTAATTTCGCAGGGCCTGGAGGAAGAAAGTCTTGCCGCTGCCGTAGGGCCCCGAGACAAAGCGGAAACTCGCGGCGCCCTGTTCCATGTTTTCAAGGTCTTTGAGTACGGTTTCGATTTCGTGCCGCCGTCCTACGGCGATGTATTCAAGTCCTGTCCGGGGCGCTACCCCCGCCGAAAGCGAGTTAAGAATTGCGGCGCTGATCCGCTTTGGAACGGGAACCTTCATATTCCTCCCAAAAGTTTTTTAACTTCTTCCCTGTATTCTGGCTGAATTGAGGGCGCTTCGTCCACAGTATCGACAAGAAGATCCCCGAAAATTTCAAGAAAACCGGCGTTTATCCGGTCGATGACAAGTTCCGGCATGGTATTGCCCGCCCGCGCAAGGGCGGCAAGGCGCCGCGTCAGATCCGCGCCGTTTTCCGGCGCTTCCGCGACAAGGGCAAGAGCCGCGCGGCAGGTGTCGTCGAGGTTTTCAAGGAAACTCCGCAGCGTTGATTTTGACGGCAGCCGGGGTTTCGCGCCGGCCGGTTTCGGAATGCCCGCCCGCGTTCCGCCGCCGGTTTTGTCCCGCTTCGCGGCGGCGGTTCCTTCCCCGCCGTCCGGGCGGGGGACTTCGGGGAGGGGCGCGTCCGGCGGCCTCAGCAGTTTCAGCACCGCGTCGGAATCGGCGCGGAGACGTTCCAGGGCGGCCTCGCTCAGCCCGGCGGGGGGCAGGGGCGGAACCGGGGAAGGATTGTATTCTTCGGTGTCCGCCGGCGCCGGGAGGCCCCGCCGTCCGGAATCCGCCGGCCCCCTGCCGGCCGCGGGGACAGACGCCCTGTCTTCGAAGTCGAGCGCCCTGCAGGCAAGTTCCTTCCATACCTCGTGGATGGCCGGCGCCCCGCGTTTCAGCTCCAGGCCTTTTTTGATTTTGAAGCGGTATTCGGCATAACGGTACAGATCCTCAAGGAAGGAAAGAAAGGGACCGCTCTTTGAGAAGCGCATGCCCTCAATCGTATAGGAAGATTTTCCCGCGCCGTCCATGCCGGGGAAGGCTTCAACCGTTTCGGCCGCGGGCGCCGGCGGAAAGAAAAATTCAAAAAGCCTCAGCCGGAACCTCTCCCGGAGGAATCGGTCGATCCCGTTAAGCGCAATTTCAAAATCACGCAGAAAGGGTTTGTCAGGCAGCAGCGGTTTGACATCGCCGAATTCGATACTGTTGTTTTCGGCGATAAAACGCCGGCGGTAGTAGAGGTCCATGAGAAAGGGAACCCCGCTTTCCCGCGCCCGGGCGAGCAGAGGTTCAAGCGCCCCGGTGTCCGTTTCATAGACGCAGGCGAAATCGAAAATCCAGCGCGGAAGGAAGGAGACGGCCGATTCCGGTATCTCCCGGTAGGCTTCCCAGAGCCTGACGAGTTCCCGGAAATTCTCCGGCGCCCCTTCCCCCGCGCCGGTAAAGAGGCAGAGTTCCCGCGCGTAGATCCGTATGTAAGCCCCGGCGGTTTTAAGGATATTTCCCCTGCGGAATTCCCCGCGCCAGTGCAGAAAAAACGCCCTTTCCTCCCCGTCCATGCGCCCGAAGTCCAGGCCTCCCCTGGGAAGTCTGGGCGGGACAAAGGGCGCGGGCGGCCCCTCTGCCCCGAAGAAGGCAAGCTCGGAGTAAAGGGAAGGCCCGGAGAGTCCGGCGAATTTCGATTCGACCGTTACGCGAAATTCATCGGCGGGGATCGGGCGGGAATTTTCCGCGCCGTCCCCCGCGGGGCGGCGGATACGGGGCCGGGGGAATTCAAACAGGGGCAGGGCCAGGGTTTTTTTTATTTCCCGGATAAGGTATTGTTCCATGCCGGATTCCCTGACGCCAAAGAGGGCGCGGACGGCCGCGGCGCTCTTTGCGCGTAACAGTTCCCCGGCATCGGAAAATATTCCCAGGACAATATCCGCCCCGATGCTTTTGATCTCCGAAAGGAGCGCCTCCCCGGAGCTGTTCTTCCCTTCGTCCTGTAGCGCTTCCTCCGGTTCGACAAGCGCGAGTACCCGGGGGGCGCTTTTTTCCGCCGGGCCGAAGGGGAGATCGCCGTAAAAGGCGAGCCGCAGCGCCGCGCCCCTGTTTTCGCCGCGCGCGCCCGGCAGGACAGGCGGCGGTTTCAGCGCTTCAAGTTCGCCCGCCCGGGGGCAGAGGTAGAGTTCCCAGTAGCGTTTTTCCATGAGAACAAGGACGCCGCCGTCCGCGCCCCGCGCGTCCGTTTCCCGTCCCGCACCTTCCGCCGCGCCGGAACAGGCCGCGGAAAGCCGCGCAAACCAGGCCGCGAGAAAAGCCGCCTGTTCCCGGTGACCCGGGGCAATGACCCCGCCCGACAAGCCCCAGGTTCGCAGAAATTCCAGGTGGCCGCAAAAAACGCTTTCCCCTTCGGCGCGCCCGATCCACATGCTCATGTCCGCCTCAAGGCCGCCGAAGAAACCGGCGAAACGCCCGCCCCCCCGCCGGAGCAGTTCATCGGGCTTCAGCCGGATCTTTTCAAGGGGCCTGCCCCCCGCGTAAAAGCCCAGGGGGAAAAGCCCGATTGCCTCAAGGTCGCCGCGCCGCGCCCAGCGCCGGTCAAGGAGCAGGTATTCCCTGTCCATGCGCAGGGAAACTTCTTTCGCGGAGTAACGGCGTCCCCCGGAAGAGACAAGCGGCAGGGCCCGGGCCGCTCCGGCGCTGCCCCGTTTTTCCGCGAAGGCGCCGAGTATGAGTGAAAGCCCGCGGCCTTTGACAAAGACCGATTCTTCCGCCAGGAGCCGCCTGATCTTCTCCCCGCCGAATTGCCAGACAAGCCGCGCCCAGGTATCGGCAAAGCGCGGGATGTCCTCGCCCCGCAGCAAAAACCGGCCGGGAACTTTGGCCGAATTTCCGGAAGGGATGCCGTAAGTTCCGGTCAATTCTTTCAGCGTCCTGTCATCGATTATTTCGTAGATGGTATTTTGAAAATAGCGGTGATGGGGGAGGCTGGCAAGGGGCTGCCAGCCAGCCTCGCCGGTTTTGCGTATTTCGATGAGGACAGGCCCCGCTCCGGGAAAATCCGCCGGAGCTCCCGCGCCTCCGGCCGGATCCTCCGGAAGGACAAGCTCCATGATCCGCTCTCCGTTTCCGGCAAGGCGCGGCCCTTTTTTTATCAGCGGATTTGGCCCGCGGTTGACAAGACGCAGGAGGGCGCGCCCCCCGATCTCGCCCTCCGCAAGGGCCGCCACGTTTTCGCTGCCTTCCCCGCCGCCGGGCAGCCGGTAGATTTTGTCTCCCCGGCGGAAGCGCCCCCCGCCCAGGTCCTCCGCTCCCCGGGGAATCCGCCGCTCAAAAACGCCCTCCCGGTATTCAAGGGTGAAAAAGGGAAAATCAAGAATGACATCGTTCTTTTCAGTCCCCATAGG
>JAISND010000063.1 GCA_031276615.1 Treponema sp.
ACTACCGTCCGGCCCGCCGCGTTCGGGGCGCGGTCAAATTCCCCCGCGGGCAGAATCCAGGTCAGGATTGCCGCGGCCATGATAATCGCGACAAGCAGTACAAAAACATGGGGAATCGCTATCTTCTTCCTTCCCGCCGTTTTTCCGTCAGACATAATAAAATTCCTCCTTTGTTGAATGGCCGGAGCTGCCTGAAAACAATCCGGTTTTAAGCGTTTATTATACATGACCGGTTCCTAAAAAACCAGCGGGAAAAGAAAAAAAACGGACTAAAAACGGTGACTGACACCACAGACGTTTGCTAAAAATTCAAACCAATATGCTTTGCCGCGGATGCCCCCGCCAGGCCCCTGCGCCCTGCGGTAAAACGTATTGATTTTTAAGTAAACGCTTATGGTGTCAGGCACCCTTTTGGCTATTCTTCTTCCAGCCCCAGTTCGTCGTTGGTTTCCTGTTCCGATTCGTCCCCGCTGCCTTCGGGGGGGGCGGCCGTGGTTTCTTCCTTCTTTTTTTTCACTTTGGAGGGGAGTGATGAAATAAAACGGGGGCGGTGATAAAGGCGGCCCACATAGGTGACAAGAAAAAGATAAAGAACGACGACGATGGTCACCGCGATAACCTGCCAGGAAGTGATTACCCCGAAAAGCAGTGACAGCAATTCCTTTGAAAACATCGTTTTTTAATCATCGGCGTTTTCCGGCAAAAACAAAAGGACAGGCAAAAACGGACAGGGAAGAACCGGGGTACGGGCACGGCGGGTCTGGCGCCGCCGCGGAGTCAGCACAACCCAACCAGTTCCCCAAGTTCCCGGACTATGGCCGCGGGCCGCAGGTTCCGCAGCCGGGGGTTGTCCTCCCTGAGCCGCAGGGAACGGCCGTCCCCGGCGAACAGTACGCCCCGGAAACCGGCCGCGGCCGCGCCGGATATGTCCGAAAGCATGTCGTTCCCGACAAAAAGACAGGCCCCGGGATCAATGCCCCGCGCCTCAAGGCGCCCGGCCGCCGCGCCGAAGAGCCGCGGGGATGGCTTGGCCTCTCCCCGTTCAAAGGACCAGATGATCAGTTCGCTGTCAAAACCGAGTTCTTCGGCCGGGGCGCCGAAGAAGGCTTCAAAAAGGAGGGGCGTGAAAAACTGGGCGTTGGAAATGATGCCAAGGACACAGCCTGCCTCCTTCAGGGCCCTTATGGTTTCCGCGGCGCCCGGCATGGGGGATACGGGATTTGCCGCAAGTTCATAGCGGAGGGCAAGTTCCCTGCCCGCCCGCGTGGCCGCCGCGCCGGAAGCGCGATCCGCCGCCCGTTCCCGCAAAAAATCCGTCCAGATTTCATCCGCCCGTACTTCGGGCCATTGGGTCCTGCCGGCGGCCTCCCGGTGAATCGCGGCAACCCGGCCGCGGAAATACGCGCGCAGGCCCTCGCCGGAAAGGCCGGGCGCGGCGCCGGACGCCGGCGGGGACGCGGCGGCCCCGGAAAGTTCCCGCGCCAGCGCATCCAGGGCGGCCCTGTCCGGGGAGCCTTCCAGGCTGATGTCGCCGGCGGCGGAACAGAAAAGAGTGCCGTAAACATCGAAAAGGCAGGCCCGGACAGGGCCGGCGCGGCGCGGGACAGCGCTTCCACCGGGAAGGAATTCTTCCCAGCCGGGCGGCAGAGGCCCCGCCGGAAGGGGTTTTAACCCGCCTGACCCGGCCTCGCGGATAAGGGCGACAAGCCGGCGGCGTTCCGCTTCATCCATAACTCATACCGACAAGGGAAAGGCGCAGGGGGTCAAGGTAGAGATCCAGAAGGGTGGGCTTCAGGATTTTCTGTTTTACCGGATCTTCCATAACGGATCGATAAATTTCAAGCAGGATCTTTACAATCCTTTCCCTGCCGTATTTTTCGGCAATTACTTTCCGGTTGGCTTCTATCAGGCCTTCATCGGCTTCGTAGTCCCCAAGCCGTTCCAGAAAGGGGTTGGCCCGGACAACATCGCGCCTTACGGTCGGGTTCGCATCAATAACGCGGATAATCGATTCCTGAATTTCCTCGTCAAGACGCCCGAAATCCACCGAGGAGCGGTCACCGAGATCATCCGTTATCATCTGCTTAAGGTGCGGCGGCGCTTCCATCCCGAAGGATCGGTAGATGCCTTTCATGGCGTCTTCCATTTTTTTTCTGAGGCCGCCGGTAAAGATATAGTCCGATGGAATTTCCAGGGACGAATAAAGGCCGTCAAAGCGCAGGCCATCCTCCTCAAAGTCCCGGCACACGTAGTCGATACGCCGGCCTACAAGCCCCCGCCCCGCTGTCCAGGGTTCAAGAAAGGAAAAACCGAAGCCCTCCTTGACCGAGGTACTGAGGGCGCAGACCGCGCTGCCCAGAAGCTCCGGCAGGCTGTACTTCAGCCCCAGCTCAAATTCTACCGGCAGGCCAAGCTCCGCCGCAAAATCAACCCAGCGCCGGTAATGGGCGGCATCCTTTTCCGAAGGCGGCAGGGTAAAGGCCACCGTTCTTCCCGACGGGATAAAGACGGAAAGGAGCAGAGCCTCGCCGATGTTCTTGCGCCTGATTGCCCGTACCGGATACAGGTAGCGGATACGCTCCGGAGAAGGCAGGGCCTTGAGGGGGGACACTTCATTGGGAATAAGGTGCAACCCTTCGCCGCGAAGGCCCGCGTGGTGAAGGTAAAAATAATCCCGTGAGTTGATCACCCCATAGTGGCAGTTTTCCGGATATTCGGCGCCGCCCATATAAACGTCGGGCCTGAAATCCTCGGCCAGATCGTGGTTTTGCAGGAAGAGCCGTATTCCGCGCCCAAGAAGAATTTTAAGGGCGGGAATAAGCAGGCGGTTTTTCTGAATGAGGGGATTGTGTACATGGACGACATCGGCCGCTTCACCCCAACGCTCTTCCATTGCGCGGAGGATCGCCAGGGCAAGGGCCTCCGCGCGCTTTTCCGCGCTCGCGGAGGCCGCATTTTCCGCCGGAGCCGCGTGTTCCGCGGGGAACTGACCCGGCCTGTCATAGCTCAGGGCTTCGACCAGGGTGAAGGGGAAGCCCGGATCCTTTTCCGGCGCTTCTCCGGCGAGAAGCAGCAGCTCCACTCCGGCCTGGGCCAGCGCCCCGGCCTGGTTAAGGAGTACGGAAGTAACCCCGCCCCTCCTCAGATGGTAATGAACCAGGACAATTCTCAATTTTCAGCCCTTTCGGTAAAAATTCAAGAAAACCATTTGCAACAGATCTATAATCTTGAACATACCTGCCTGTTGTCAAGCCTACAATTCCCGGTTGTAACTATTCAGCCGGTTTCACTTGACACAAATTTAGTTGAAAGGTAAAAGAAACAAGGGAAGGGAAAGGGCTATTACTGCGAAGTACCCGGCGAGTGGTAAATTCCGGTGAGCCTCATGTATTCCGGCAAATTTTTCCAGATGGCCGGAAAAAAGGATTGTACCTAAGGCCCCTGTCATAAACATCAATGCCTTCGCCTTTTTTAAGAAAGTGAACCGCCGCGTAGGTAAGGGGGGTCATAAACACCTCAATGGCGCATTTCAGAAAATAGTTGGTCAGCGTCAGGCTGAGAAAAAGCTCCCAGCCGAACACGCCGGTAAGGCTTGCGATAAAAACAAAGACCAGGCTGTCAAGCAATTCACCCGCCAGGGTCGAGCCGATGGTACGTACCCAGAGCAGCTTCCCCCCCATAAGCACCTTAAGCCGCGAAAGGATAACCGAGTTTGAAAATTCCCCTGCCCAGTAGCCCAGGAGACTCGCCAGGGCAATGCCCCCGGTACTCATTCCGCCCAGGATAGCGTCATAGGCGGCGCTGCCGGCGTATTCTTCCCAGCCGGGATCCGCGGGCAGGGCGCGGAGCAGCAGAAACACAAGCGAGCTTAAAACCAGGGCGGCGAAGCCCGTCCAGATTACCCGCCGGGAAGCGCGGAATCCGTAAACCTCGGTGAGTATATCCCCAAACACATAAGACAGCGGAAAGAGCAGGGTACCGCCGTCAAAGGCCAGGGGGACCGTCAGGGAGCCTGGAAACCTGATGGAGAAGCCAAGATCAACGATCTTCGCGGATGAAGCCACGTTGCTTACCACAAGAACCGTCACGAAAAAAGCCATGACGATGTCGAGAAATCTGAAATGCGGAATTTCAGCCTGATGGGCGGAAGAAGGCATGGAAAACTCCTTGTTCTGGCAAGGCAGGTGAGCCGGGCTGCCGCGGCGGCGTTTCCCTGCCGCAGGGAATTATTCCCGAACATTCCGCGAATGTACATTCTGCGAATGTCTGGAATTACCGATTGGGTGTACAGGACGCGAAAATTCAGAATCACCGGAGCGCATAACGCGCCCCGGCGGTTAACATTTGAACTGTTCACCAACCCGGTTGGCTGCCGGCATCCGTTTCAAACCGGATCCGCCGCCGGAAACGCCTCATACAGCGACGACACGGTATGCGTGTTCAGATTGTCCATCACCAGTACCACCTTTCCCGCCCGCGGATACTGTTCCCTCACTATCGACTTCACTTCCCGCGCCCGGTCCTTCCCCATCCTTTGCCGGGACGCGGATACATACCGTCTGCCCCCCCAGAGGCTCGACAAACATAAAAACACTGCACGTCCCTTTGCGGATATATTCGTAAGTAAACGCCTGCGGACTTCAGTCCGGTTTCTCCGGCAGGGCCTTCATCTTTTCCTTGAGTTCCATGAGCAGCATGTCCGCGGAGCTGTCGGATTTTTCCAGCTCCGCAAAGCGTTTGTCGAGGCTTGCGTTGCTGCTGAGGTCCTCAAGTTCTTTGGCGGCGTCGGCCTGGGCTTCCATCTGGTCTACTTTGGCCGCCATGCGGTCAAAAGCGTCGAAGGCGCTGCGGTTACCGGCAACGCTGGAGATGGTGCTCTGTATTTTCTGCTGGGCTTCGGCCCGCTTTGCCCTGGCGATGAGAAGATTTTTCTTCCGCTGGGCCTCTTCTATCTTGTTTTGCAGTTCCCGGAGGCTTTCCTTGAGCTGATCCACCGAATTTTTCTGGGCTTCCCACTGTTTCTGGCATTCCTGGGCGGCCCTGTCGTATTCCTGCTTGCGGAGCAGGGCTTCCCTGGCAAGGTCGTCTTTCCCCGCCTTAACCGCCAGCATGGCCTTCCGCTCCCATTCCCGCGACTGACCGGACTGGTTGTCCCTTTCCCGTTCCAGCTTTTTTTCATCCGCAATGGCCAGAGCGACGGCCTTTTTGGATTCGATGAGCTGCTCATTCATATCGATGATGAGCTGATTCAGCATTTTTTCCGGCTTTTCAGCCTTGCTGATCATATCGTTTATATTGGAAGAAACAACAGTCTTTATTCTTGAAAAAATTCCCACTTTTCAACCTCCCCGAGGCAAGTCCGCCGCCCTATTTTCTGTATTTTGAAAGAACCGGATAATGCTGGGTCAGAGCCAGGCTGAAGGCGTCCAGGGTAGCGCGGAATTCCCCGTAATCCATGGTATCGTATTCCAGGGTATCAATAAGCACAACCTTTCCGTCCTCAAGCGCATAGGCGCCGTGAACCAGTTCCCTGGCGTTGAGTTCCAGCAGTTTTGCGTAGAATTCCAGGGGATTCCCGCCGGGGGCGTCCATCACCACCACCCTGACAATAACCAGGGGTTCCGCCAGCATTACCGCTACCCCGCGCAGGCTGTGCTCTTCATCGTCAATAAGCCAGAGATTCTGCTCCACCTGCTGATAGGTGTACATCAGGTCAATGAGATACTGTTCGATTTTATTTTCCATGAATTACCCCTTTTGGCACAGCAAACCAGCCGGGCGCCGGCTGCCGTGCAATACGTGACAAAATCGCGCATCAACCGGTTCCGGCAGATCGGTTTTGGAAAAACAGGGAACGTTCAGCCCAAAAAGACCTGTCCGGCATTGTCGATGGCGAGGATGGTCTTGCATTCGGAGCAGCGGAAACGTCCGGGTTTCAGGGCCTTGAGTTTTTTGGAGCAGATGGGGCAGGCAAAGACCTTGGGGAAAATGGAAACCGCTTCCGCCGAAGAACCGCTTCGGAAAAAATTGACAGAATCGTCCAGATTATCCTTAATATTGAAAAACTGGGAAAAGCCGAGAAGCTGGAAAACCTCATAGACCTTGGGCTGAATTTCAAGCAACACCAGATCCCCGCCTCTGGGTTTTACGGATTTGAGAAAAGCGGTAAAAGAGCCTATGCCGGTCGACGAGACATAATTAAGGCCGCCGCACTGAAAAACCAGCCGGATAAACCCGCCTTCAATGGCCTTCTGCACGCGTTTCTGAAAATAATTGGAGTTATAGGTGTCAATGTACCCGGTAAGATACAGAACGAGGCATCCCTCAACTTCACTTACTTTTTGAAGCTTGATTTTGAGGCTTTCATCTTTCTCATCATCAAAGCCGGGGACAATATCGTTGTTTGTCATGACGTTTCCTTCATCCTAAACCTGTTACTTTTATGGGTATACTTCATCATTTTACCATAATTGCGATACTGATGAATATCACAATCAACACCTATATTACCTTTTTATAAAAGTTTTGTCAAACCTTGCGGTTCAAAATCTCTCAATATTTATTATCCCTTTTTATTTATTTATTGCAATGTTATTTTAAGAGATATATAAAATTATAACATGATTTTGGTTAAAAAACCAGCTTTTTCGGAGAATAACGGGGAAAATGTTTTTGGGATATAATGGGCCATGCGTTTGCCGGATATTGTCATAATTCTCTCCCGGCCTTCCGAACCGGGCAATGTGGGAGCGGTTTGCCGGGCCATGAAGAACATGGGCCTTTCCCGGCTCAGGCTGGCCGCCCCCGCTTTTGCCGCCGAACGGCGTCCCGGGCCGGGCGGGGTACCGGCGCCCGGCGGGAAAGATCCCGGCCGGGTGGAGGGCTGCGAGGGGGTAATCCGCGCCCGGGCGATTCACGCCGCCGACCTTTGGGAAAGGGCGGAAACCTTCGACTCCTTGGCCGATGCGCTCGGGGACTGCAGCCTGGTGCTGGGCGTTACCCGGCGCCGGGGTCATCGCCGGAAAAGCGTTTCCCTGAGTCCCGCCGAAGCCGCGGGTTTTTTGGCCGCCCGTCCTGGTACCGGCGCCCTGGTTTTTGGCAATGAGCGTACAGGCCTTGAGGACGCCGAGCTTGAACTCTGCAATATGGCTTCCCACATACCGGCTTCCGGGGAATTTCCTTCCCTGAACCTGTCCCATGCGGTACAGATTTACGCCTACGAGCTGTTTCTTGCCCTGGAATCGGGCCGCGCCGGGCCGGTTTCGGGCGGCCTTTCCCGGCAGGGGGCGGCGGGCGAGGCTTCCGCCGGCAGGGCTGCCGGTCCCGATCCGGTGAAGGGCGAGTGGAGGCCCCTGAGCCGCGCCCGGATCGACGAGTTGACCGCCTCCATTACCGATACCCTTGCGGATTTGGGTTTTTACAGGCATCCCGGCAGGGAAATGCAGGAACGGTTCCTCCGGGATTTAATTGCCCGGGCTGGCCTGAGCGAAAGGGAAGGGAAGTACCTGGCGGATATTTTTGCCAGAGCGGCGCGGCTTGGCGCGCGCTAGTGTTCCGGCATGATTAAACTTGTGGGTTTTGGCGCATTTTTTGCGGCTATGGCACACCGCTCAGGCTGAAGCCTTCGCGCATCGTGCCACTACGGAGGCGGCCCTGGTGTGCCGGGCGTATGTTACCTGTACCTTTTAACGCCCCTTAACGGGGCGCCTTCATTCCGCCCCGCAAAAAACCGGGCTATCCGCTCCAATTTTTGCCCCTCCGGGGCAAAAATTCCGCTTCTATCCCTTGCGCTTCGCCAGGCGTTACGGTCTCCCGCCAAAAAAACCACAATTCCAATG
>JAISND010000149.1 GCA_031276615.1 Treponema sp.
AGGGAAAAATCGGCAAGCCGCCATTCGGCTTCAACGGCAAGGGCCCGGAGCGCGCCGGGACAGCCCTGTTCCGCGGCAAGACGCAAAAGCCGTTCCCCGGTACGCGGCAGTTCCACGGGGCAGTGAGACGGCGCGCGCCGCGATTCCCGCCTGAACCGGAAGGCGAGATTCTCGACATCGTAATTGTACCGTTTGTGGAGGCCCTCGGGGTCGGCGGCGATATGGCTCAGGGCGGCAAAGATGGCCGCGAGACCCAGGATGTCTTTTTTGTTGTGTTCGCAGATTCCCAGAAGGGGCCGGGCTATGCCGGTTTTCAGAAAATCAAACCAGATATCCGGTGCAAGGGCGCCCGGTATGTCCCCGCTCCGGTCAAGGCCGAGTACCGATGTTTCAATTTCGGCCTGGGAGCAGTTGGGAAGAATCCGTTTCCAGAGCCGCCGCGCCGGGTACAGCAAATCCGCGTGGAGGTACTCGGGGGGCCTCACGCCGTTCATCAGGCAGCGGTTTTTAAGAATCTGGGAATCAAATGTTTTGCCGTTGTAACTTACGACGACCGGCGGCCGGCTCCGGCCCGAAGGCCCGCCCTCACCGGGATTCCCCGCGCCGGAAGGGGAAGCCGCGGACGCGAATTCCCCAAGAAGGGCCTCGAGAAAATCGCTTTCGCCGGGGTAATCAAGAAGCAGGTATTGCGTTAACCTGAGTTTATAGCCGGTTAACGCTGAATCCGCGGAAACCGGTTCCTCCCGCCCGAAAGGCCGATCCTTCCCCTGTTTTTGGGGGATGTATCCCCCCTTTGAAGGGGCGGGAAGCAGGTTTCCGAAGGCGGCGAGAAAAGCCACGGTTCCCGCGCCGCCCGAAAGCCCGGTTGTTTCAAGATCAAAGAAAAGAAGGTCTTCGGGCGACGGGCGGGGGCCTTCATCCGTCGGGGACAGGGGAAGGACGGCGCGCAAATCCGGTACGAGAACAGGCAGGAACGCGGGGAACCCGCCGGGAAAAGCCAGGGGCGGATCCAGGACGAGCCGGCGCCTGAGTGTCTGCCGGCCGGCGCTTTCCCAGCCGGAAAAACAATCCGCGCGGGCGGCTTCTTCCCCGGCGGCGTTACGGGGCGCTTCAGGGCGGCCTCCCGCCGGGACACTGTCCGGCGGAAGGCCGCCCGGCCTCCCCTGCTCTCTTATCCGCCGCAGACGGTCACGGAGTCCGGAAGAGGCCACAGCCGTTTTCCCCCGCGTCCTTTCCCGTGACGCCGCTTTCAGCGCCGCCGGCCGCGAGCGCCCCGAGGAAGCGTTCCGTTCCGGCCTTGCTGCCGCCGGGCCCCACACAGGAGGGGCAGCCCGATTTGCAGGGACAGCGGAGGACGGCTTCGTGAATCGCCCTGAACAGTTCCCCGCTTCTCCGGGCGAGGCTTTCGGCGAGTCCCGTGCCGCCGGGGTATTTGTCGTAGACGTACAGGGCGGGTATTCCGAAGTGGGGATCCCGCACCCGTTCGGCAATGCCCAGATCCCGCGGGTCGCAGAGCAGGAAGACGGGCGCGATAAGCCGTATCAGGGTGCCCGCTCCGGAAAGCGCCGCCCCCGCTTTCTGTTCGTCAAGGGAGGCCAGGGCTTTTCCTCCGGCGCTTTCCGGGCCGAAAAGCAGGACAAGGGCGCGGGTCTGCATTTCCTCTTCGGGAAGATCGATGTCGCCGTAGCCGATATTCTCGTGGGTATGGAAACGGATTTTTTTGAACCTGGCGGCCTGGGAACGGACAAGAACGTCCGACAAAACGCCCGCGGCGGACAGGGGGCGGGCCGGCGCGCCGGCGTTTCGCGTAAGGTCTGAAAAATCGCCGCGGTACTCGAAATATTCATCCTCGGTCAGCACCTTGATGTCGGTTTTCACGAGACCGTCGGTAAAATAATTAAGGTCGGCCTCCCGCACAAGGCACTTGCGGTTTTCGATGTCAAGGGATTCCACCAAGTACTGTCTGCCCCGGTGTATGTAGACGGCGTTCACGAAGAGAAGTTCCTTTGCGCTGGGACGATCCATTTCGCCGATGACCGCGTTGCGGCCGGCGCTCAGGTCGATGATCACCACGTTGTCGGCGGCGGCGGAACGGAGGCTGATGCCCTCGGCCGGAAAGGAACGATTCGCCCAATGCCAGGTTCCCCGCGCCCCGGAAGGCGGGACGCCTGAGTCTCCGGTGAAACCCGCGCCGGACGTGTGGCGGACTATGCCCGCCTCCTCAAGGTATTCAAGCACGGCCGGGGCGCTTGGGCCGAAGGGATCCGCCCCGTCTCCACCGTTCCCCGCGCCTGAACCGTCCCCCGCCGCGGCAAGGGCTTCGTCCCGGAAGGGCAGCTCAAAGCAGGCGCACTTTACGTGGTCGGTAAGGATATAGGGATTGTCCGGATCGACGCGGGCCTCTTCGGCGCTTTTCCGGAAAAACCATTCGGGATCGTTCATAATAAACTGGTCGACGGGCGAGGCCGAGGCGATAAATACCGAAACCGAGAGGCCGCCTCGGCGTCCGGCCCTGCCCGACTGCTGCCAGAAACTGTTAAACGAACCGGGGAAACCCGCGACCACCGAGGCGTCAAGGCCGCCTATGTCTATGCCCAGCTCAAGGGCGTTGGTGGATACCACTCCCTGAATCGTACCTTCCCGCAGTCCCCGTTCTATTTCCCGCCGTTCGTTGGGGAGCAGCCCGCCCCGGTAGGCTTCAACCTTTATCCGGGAATTGCCGGTATAGATATTGGCAAGGTCTTCGTTCACATAGGAAGCGGCCACCTCGGTTTTAACCCTTGAATGGGCAAAGAGGATGGTCTTGATGCCCGCCCTGAGCAGGGCCAGCATCCAGCGGCGGCTTTCACCGACCACCGACCGGCGTATGCCCTGCACCGAATCCACCAGGGGCGGGTTGTAGAGGATGATCCGCTTTTCGCCCCGGGGCGCGCCGTTATTGTCCACAAGTGTCACCGGAAGGCCGGTAAGGGCCTCGGCAAGCTCCTTCGGATTCCCGATAGTGGCCGAACAGAGGATGAACTGGGGGCGGGCGCCGTAGAAGACCGCGATACGGCGGAGCCTGCGTATAACGTTGGCCACATGGCTCCCCAGCACGCCCCGGTAAGCGTGGGCCTCGTCAATAACGACGTACCTGAGCCGGGAAAAGAATTTTATCCATTTGGGATGGTTGGGAAGTATCCCCGCGTGGAGCATGTCCGGGTTCGAGATGATGACGCGCCCCGTATCCCTGGCGGAAACCCTGAGGCTTTCGGGCGTATCCCCGTCGTAGGTGGACACCCTGACGGGAAGGCCCGGAAAGCCGCCGGTTTCGGCGCCCGCGGAACCAGGCTCCATGCCCCGCTTCTCCGGAGCGGGACCGACAATTCCGTTGAGTTCGGACTGCTGATCCTGGGACAGGGCCTTTGTGGGGAAAAGGTACAGGCAGCGGGAATTTTCGTCCTCGAGGAGGGCCTGAAGGCCCGGAAGATTGTAACACAGGGTCTTTCCCGATGCCGTAGGCGTCACCACCACCACGTTTTTCCCGGCCCG
>JAISND010000101.1 GCA_031276615.1 Treponema sp.
CCGGCGCTGCCGTAATTGACAAAGCGCAGGGCCAGGTCTTCGGAAAAACCCGATCCGCCGGGCAGGTATATTTCGGGATATTCCCGCGCCAGGGGCCAGCGCGTTTCGGGCGCCTGCAGATCATTGGCGCTTCCCCCGGCAAGAAGGGAAAAGATGCCGCGCCGGGTTTCGGCCGCCGTGTAGAGGGGAATGTCCGGAGTCACGGAGTTTGAATAAAAGGGAACAAGCTCATAAGCCCGGACATGCTCCCCGGAGGAAAGCCGCACGACGGCGGCGTCCGAGCTGTTGCTTGAAGGCGCCTCGTAACGGCTTTGCCGCTCAAAGGGGGAGAAGGCGCCTCCCTCATGAATCACCAGCGCGGGCGTTCCGCCTATGGATACCGCGCCGGGTTTGCCGGGGTTGACGGCTTCCTCCCCCGGCTGGGGAAAGTCGCGCAGATTTACGCCCGGCCCGAACCACCCGCTGACCTTGCCGAGGAAACCGCTTCCCGTACCGGGACTGGAAGCGCCGATCCCGGCCCCCGTGTCGTAATCGCCCAGGCTGGCGTCCCAGGGCAGGCTGTTTCCGGCTTTTGAATAGGCCACGGCCACCGCGCCGGCCGGAACAGCCCCAAGCTCCACAAGCCCCCCGGCCCTTTCCGCCGCGTATTCGCTTGGTCCCGCCAGACGCCAGCGCCGCCCCCGGTTGTCCCGGAGATTGCCGTCCCGATCCTCCAGGTACACCTGCGGCGGGGAGTCAAGGTTTGTGTCGGGAAGCACAAAGGAAAGGCCGAGAAGGGGCCTGTCAAGGGGGACAAAGGTATAGGTACGCTCCCGGTTTCCCACAAAGATCCGTTCCTCCCTGGACGCCGCGTCATAGCGGAACAGGCTGTGGAACTGAAAATCCCGCCCCCCGAAACGGCCGTAGAGACCGAAGGAGGAAGGGGAGTCCCCGCCCAAATCCAGGTAGGGAAAAACGGGGAAATCAAGGCCCGTGTTTCCAACCCCCACGTACTGCACCGCCTCTCCGGCAAAACCCTGGTAGCCCGCCCGGTAGGTGTTGAGATCGTAATCGTCAAGAAAACTGGCCTCCACAAACCAGCGATCCCGAATCCAGAGGGACAGGGTAAGATCCGCCTCCTGGGTAAAGAGTACCGGTGAATCCGGGGAAATCAGCTCCGTCCCGAAGGGGGTAAAGGAAAGTCCGAAGTTGCCCTGGAGGGTTCCCTTCCAGAAACCCGCAACCTGCAGGGACACTTCGGAATCGCCCAGTTTCAGGGAGAGCAGCTCCGCGTTTGCCTCTCTGGTGATTTTTTGGCGCAGGGCCTCGATGTCAAGCGCGGCGGCCCCGGCAGCCTCTTCGCCGAAGCCCCGGGCGGAAAAAACGAGTATCAAGAGGCAGCAGGGAAAGAACCGTCCCGGACTTCGCAAAACATGCATTTTGTTGTAGTATAATAATATTACGGGGCTGTGTTTAGCCCGTTAAGAGTTTGCCAATGATTGTTTCGATGATACAGATGATATTCGAGATTCCCGATGTGGACAGCATAAAGGAGAAACGGCGCATAATCCGCTCCGTAAAAGACAAGCTCCAGCGCCGTTTCCGCATGAGCGCCGCCGAGGTGGATCTCCAGGATTCCCTTTCCTTTGCCCAGATAGGCGGCGCCCTTGTTTCCAATTCGAGGGTCTTCGGCGAATCGGTGCTGCAGAAGGCCTTTCAGATGATAGAACGGGAAGTCCCGGTACGCATACCGGATGTGAGCATCCATTCGGAGGAATTTTGAGGAATCTGATGAAAACCGGCTTTTGTGTTTTTCGCGCGGGGGCTTTGCCGTCCGGACAATCCCGGCGGCCCGCCGCGGGCCTGCTGGTCCTGCCCCTCGCCGTTCTCGCGCTAAGCTCCTGCTTCGGCGTTTCCCTGGACATCAGCGTAAAAAACGACGGATCGGGCAGGATGAATCTGGAATACCGTTTTTCCCGGCAGCTTGAATCCCTTGGCAGGCTTGACGGCAACGGGCGCTGGAACATCATTCCCACCGGCGAGGCCGATTTTAAACGGAGCCTCGCGCGTTCCGCGGACCTGGACCTTGTTTCCTTTTCCGCGAAGGAAGAGGACGGGGATATCGTCAACAGGGCGGAAATCGAATTCAAAACTTCCGCGGCCCTTGTTTCCTTCCTTGACGCCGGGGGCAGGCGGGCCGCCGCCGGCGAAGAGGGCGCCAAAAAAAAGCTGCGCCTTGTCCTGCACGAAGGAACGGGAAACGCCGATCCCGAACTGCTTTCCCTGCTGAAAGAGAATTCGGGAAACCGTGAAGTGTCGGTGAGCCTGAGCGCCCCCGGGGAGGCTTCGCTTGCGCTTGTTAACCTTGCCGGGGAAAAAATCGAAGCCCCCCCCGGGGCGCGGCTGACCGCGCGGGGAAAGAAGGTGTCATTCGCCATGAATACCGGGGATCTCCTCGGCTTTCCCGGCGGCATTATCCTCGAGATCCTTTTCTGAAACCGGGGAGGCTTTTCCGGAATCGCGATCCCGCCGGGCCGCGCGGTTCCGGAATTTCGAAAACGCGATTATCGCGGCAAGGCTTGACGCCGCGAAGGCGGCAAGCGCGATGATGATCTTTGACTTCTCGGTTATAAACAAAACGCCCCGGGGCAGCCTGACAGGGGAGTAGTGGTAATCGGCGTTGATACCCAGGCCGCCGGAATAGAATCCTCCCCCGGCAAGGGAATCGGCGTAAGCCCCGAGCAGTTCCGAAAGCTCCGCGGCGCCGATGCCGGCGTTTTCTTCCGGGCCTTTCCCCAGCCCCCGGACGCCGAGGATTCCGGCGCCTGCCCGCCGGGCGAATTTCAGCAGTTCGCTTCCGCCGCCGTCCGCGTTTTGTCCCGCGCCCTCCCGTCCGCCGGCAGCCCTGTCCGCCGTCCTGTCCGCCAGGGTATAGGGTATGCCCAGGGAATCGCAGAGAGCGGGTATTCCTTCCACCAGAAGGAGGGGCGCTTTTTCCCCCTCCGGGGCGCAGTCTATCCGCAGCGAACGCGGCGGAAAATTTTCGAAATCCAGGCGCCAGAACAGGGTGCTTTCGGGATCATCGGGAATATCGGCGTAAACGGAAAAGCCGTTTTCATCTTCGTCCCGGCCGGAAGGGAGAAAGCCGGAACTTCCGGTAAAGACAATCGCCAGCTCCGCGGAAAGGGGAGGGTTTTTTTCAAGCTCCCCGCAGAGGGAGACGAGGTAGCCTGTCCCCTCCGGATCGCCGGTAAAGGGGTTGAAGAGAACGAAGAAGGGGAACCCGGACTGCCGGGGGGACGGCGCGTTCTGTCCGAACCTGACAAGCAGGCCCCTTTCGGAGTAAGCCTCAGACATTCCGCCGCCGGGGGAAAGGGCGGTCTCCTCAAACGCGATGCCCCCGGCACGAAGGCCCTCCCGGAGCCGCCCGATTCCCGAAATTTCCCCTCCCCGGGAAAAGGCGAAACACGGAAACAGGATCGCCGGGACAAAAAGAACCGGGACGATAATTTTTTTTCTCACCGGTTAAACATAGTTTCCGGACAGTCCGCCGTCAACTTTGAAACAGCGGCCCCGGATTACAGCCGGTTTTTATGGGAAGCGATAAAGGCCCGGTATTTTTCGGGATCGCTCCTGAAGGCCACAATATGCGAAACCGGATCGGACAGCGCCCGTTCAAGAGCTTCGCTTGCCTCGAATATAAGCCTCTCCGCGTCAATAAGCCTTCCCGAGCGGGAAGACAGGCCGACGCAGAGATCTGTCTTTGATCTAAGGATGCCGGAATACTTGCTGAGAATCCGGTTGTGAAATTCCTCGCATTTCGCGAAGCCCGTATCAAGGTCGATGTTGGGGAAAATGACGGCGATTCCCCGTTCACCCCTTTCAAAGATAAGATCCCGAAGGGTAAAGAAGTTGACGGTGTCCTCGGCGAGCTGGTTGTAAAAACCGGTATCCAGGTCCCGTGAATTTTTGAATTCCATGGAGATAAAAACCAAGTCCTGCTCATTGGACGCGCAGCGGTGCAGTTCCGATTCGAGCCGGTCGGTCGTATACGCTTCCCAGCCGATATTGCCGTGGGGCGAATAGAGTCCCCTGGGCGTTTCGGTTTCTTCCCGAAGCGGCGCCGGTTTGGCCGCGTCCCGCGCAACGGCCGCGCTCCCAGCCCGCGGGGGACGGGATTCTTCCCTTTGCGGAGCGGCGGCTTTCCGCGGCTCCGGCTTTTCCTCCACGGCGGGAGGCTGCCCCCCGTAAAGCCCGCCGTCCCGGACGCGGAATCCCGTGCTTTCCGGGGAAGCCCGGCGGCCCGGTTTCCCGGCAAGGGACTCTATGAGCAGGGTGAAAAAGGACAGGGACAGGGCCGCCAGAATCATGACAAGGGCCTGTTTGAGAACCTCCCCAAGCAGGCCGTAATCAAGGGCGCCGGCCACCGCCTGGATGGTTACGTTCCTCAAGCCCTGAATGCGCAGGGGAAGGTAGAGGGGCTGCCCGGAAAAATCCGGACGTTCTTTGAAACGGGGCGAATTGTTCACCCAGTTGACAGCGCCCCCCCGTTCCCGCTCGAAGGCGTACTCCCCGCCGGGGCCGGAGATGATCACCCCTTCCAGGGTTTCGCTTGACGCCAGTGCGTCGTTGATGGTTTCAATAAAGGCTTCATCCATAAAGCCCAGAACTCCGGCGGAAGATGCGAGATCGGCAAGATCGAAAAATTCCTGTTCCGCGGCAATGTGGCGCCGTTCGATACCGGCGTAAATCCGAAGCGCCGCAAAGACTAAAGCCGCAAGATAAACAACAATACAAACGGAGGCTATAACAGCGCTTACAACCGAAGTTTTAGATGAGTTTTTTTGCTGCATGGGCATATTATATACGTTTTTAATCAGTTCTGCTAGGATTAATTGCAAAAATAATTGTAAACCGGGAGTTTTTGAGATGAATTTAAGAGAATTATCCCTTCCGGCGGGCTGGTATCCCCGGAGTCCCGAGGAAATCTCGCGTTTCCTGTCGGGTTTTGCCGGCGGGGGAAGCGGCAAAGCTGCCGGGGGAAGCGGCAAAGCTGCCGTGGGAAGCGGCAAAGCTGCCGCGGAATCATCGCCGGGGGGGAGGGCGCGGGGCGCGGACCTTGCCGCGATCTCCCCCCACGCGGGCTGGTTTTTTTCGGGAAGGATCGCGGCCCGGGCGGTCTCGGCCCTTGATCCGGATTCGCAGACCCTGGCCATTATCGGCGGACATCTGCCCCGCGGCGCGCCGCCCCTCTTTGCCCTTGAGGACGCGGTTGAAACGCCCTTCGGCCCCATGCCCGTCGACACGGAACTGAGGGACGCCCTGATCGGGGAACTGGCCGGCCGGGACGATTCTTTCCGGGACAATACCGTGGAGGTTCTTGTCCCCATGGTTCGTTTCTTCTTTCCCGAAGCCTCCCTGCTCTGGGTTCGTTTTCCCGCGGAGGAATCTTCCTTTGAGGCGGGCAGGATACTGGCGCAAACCGCCGCCGCCCTGAAAAGGAAACTTGCCGTCCTCGGTTCCACGGATTTGACCCACTACGGCGACAACTACGGTTTTTCTCCCAGGGGGAAGGGGCCGGACGCGCACAGGTGGGTGCGCGAGGTAAACGACGCGAATTTCATCAGGGCCGTGGAGTCGGGCAGCCCGGAGGCCGTTCTTGAAAGGGCCGGGCGCGATCGTTCAAGCTGTTCCGCCGGGGCGGTGCTTGGCGCGATGGGCTTTGCCCGTGCCCTGGGCGCCGGGCCCGCGAGGCTGCTTGAGTACGGTACCAGCGCCGACGCCCCCGGCTGCGGGGGTCCCTTCGATTCCTTTGTCGGTTACGGGGCGCTGGCCTTTGGCCCCGGCAAAAACAGACGCTAGAAACGCTCAGGCCAATATCGTTTTCCGTGGGGCGCAATGGCCTTACCCGGTACCGGAAAAGTTGATACCGGAATCGGGGTGAGGTGCACTGACATGGCGGGGGCGCCCCGACCCGGCTTCAGTTTATGTGCCCGCCCTGCTGGGCCAGGGCAACGTCATTTAAAAATTTGTGATATAAAGGAGGTACCTTGGGAGGGGTAAAGGAGTGGAGGTCACGGAAGGAGACATAGCGAGGATGGAGGAGTGCCTTAGCGGGAGCAAGGACGAACGGCGGCAGAGCGGGCATTTTCTGCATAAACTGATAGACGTGCTGGTAATCGGGCTTACGACCATACTTGCCGGATGGGATGAATACAACGTGATGGAGGATTTCGGCAA
>JAISND010000103.1 GCA_031276615.1 Treponema sp.
TACCCGCGCCCATGCCTTCTACCCCGGCAAAGCCGAACTGGTCATAGGCGGAACGTTTCTGATCATCGCCGAGAATCTCGTAGGCCTCGGTGGCTTCCTTGAATTTTTCCTCGGCTTCCCTGTTCCCCGGATTCTTGTCGGGGTGATACTGAATGGCAAGTTTTCTGTATGCCTTTTTTATATCATCCTTGGACGCGTTTTTCTGTATGCCGAGAACCTCGTAGTAGTCGCGTTTTGCCATTACTCAACCCTTTGCGGAAAACACCTTTTTAAAGTTCCGGGGTATTGACCGGTAAACCCCCTTGCGGGGGTCGATGGGCCGGTTTATAATCGGGTGCTTTTCCGCCAACCATCAGTTACGGAATCTTACACAGGGTAAGGTTTCTTTACTTCTTGTCGTCGTCAACTACCTCGTAGTCTACATCCTCGGCGTTCTTCAGGTTTTCCCCGTCCGGCGCGCCGCCGGCGCCGGAAGGTCCCGTGCCGGGGCCGCCCGCGTGAGGACCGCCGTCCGGCTGACCCTGGGCCCCCTGCTGCGCGGCCTGCTGCTTGTAAATTTCCTCGGCGATCTTGTAGGACGCCTGCTTGAGGGCTTCGGTCTTGTCCCTGATGGTCTGGATGTCTCCGCCTTCAAGGGCGCGGCGCAGTTCGGCAATGGCTTCCTCGGTCTTGGTCCTGTCCGCGGCGTTTACCTTGTCACCCAGATCTTTGATATTTTTCTCGGTACTGTAGATCATGGAGTCCGCTTCGTTGCGCACTTCGGCCTTTTCCCTCTCCTTCCTGTCCTCTTCGGCGTGGAGTTCGGCTTCCTTTACCATGCGCTCAATATCCTGCTCGTTAAGGCCCGAAGAGCTTTCAATGCGGATCTTCTGCTCCTTGCCGGTGCCCAGATCCTTGGCGCTGACGTGAACGATGCCGTTGGCGTCGATGTCGAAGGTGACTTCAATCTGCGGTATGCCCCGCGGCGCCGGGGGAATGCCTACCAGGTCAAAGCGGCCAAGGGTACGGTTCTGGCTGGCCATTTCCCGCTCGCCCTGCAGTACCTGGATGGAAACCGCGGTCTGCCCGTCCGCGGCGGTAGAGAATATCTGGCTCTTCCGGGTGGGAATGGTGGTGTTCCTGGGGATGAGCTTGGTCATAACCCCGCCCAGGGTTTCAATGCCCAGCGAAAGGGGAGTAACGTCCAGAAGGAGAACATCCTTTACGTCGCCGCCAAGGATACCGGCCTGAATGGCGGCGCCGACGGCAACCGCTTCGTCGGGGTTGACGCCCCTGTTGGGTTCCTTCCTGAAGAGTTCCTTGACAATCTGCTGTACCGCGGGGATACGGGTGGAACCGCCGACAAGAATGACCTCGTCAATCTTGTCCGCCGAAAGTCCCGCGTCGGCAAGGGCCTTTTTGCAGGGTTCCTTTGAACGTTCCAGCAGATCCGAAACCATCTGTTCAAATTTCGCCCGGGTCAGAGATTTCTGCAAATGTTTTGGCCCCGACTGATCCGCGGTGATAAAGGGAAGGTTGATCTCCGTGGTCTGCATGGAGGAAAGTTCTATCTTCGCCTTTTCCGAGGCTTCCCGGAGCCGTTGCAGGGCCATTCTGTCCTTGCCAAGATCGATGCCCGTATCATTCCTGAATTCGGCAATAAGCCATTCCAGAATTTTGAGATCAAAATCATCGCCGCCCAGATGGGTGTCGCCGTTGGTGGACTTTACTTCAAAGACCCCTTCGCCCAATTCCAGGATGGAAATATCAAAGGTACCGCCGCCCAGGTCGTAGACGGCGATGGTTTTTTCTTTTTTCTGATCCTTGTTGAAACCGAAGGCCAGGGAGGCGGCGGTGGGTTCGTTGATGATCCGCTTTACCTCAAGACCGGCGATTTTTCCCGCATCCTTGGTGGCCTGGCGCTGGGCGTCGTTGAAGTAGGCCGGTACGGTAATGACCGCTTCGGTGACGGTTTCGCCCAGGTAGTCCTCGGCGGTCTGTTTCATCTTTTGCAGAACAAAGGCGGAAATCTCCTGGGGGGAATATTTCTTTCCCTCGATATCCACCCGTACGTCATCCCCCTGCTCAACAACATGGTAGGGAACCCGCTTCATCTCATTGCCGACCTCCGAATAGCGGCGGCCCATGAAGCGCTTGATTGAATAGATCGTATTCTCCGGATTGGTAATCATCTGGTTTTTCGCGGGCTGGCCGACGACCCTGTCGCCTTTGCCGGTAAAGCCCACGATGGAAGGAGTCGTCCTTCCGCCTTCCGAATTCTGGATGACCACCGGCTCGCCGCCCTCAAGGACGGCCACGCATGAATTGGTGGTGCCCAGGTCAATGCCTATTATTTTTCCCATACTGGTTCTCCTTTCTTTATAAAATTTTTTTAATATGCGGTTTCAAAATCCGATTTGAAACGGCGATTTTCCTTTTAAACAGAATCGGAGGGTGAAGGGTTAGCCTCCGCCGTCCCCTGTCCCGCCGCCTCCGGCATGAGGACTTTTACCTTCGCGCTTCGGATCACCCTGTCCTTCAGCGTATACCCTTTCAGCAGTTCCTCCTTTACCACCGGCTCGCCGATATCCGGCGATTTTTCCATCATCAGGGCCTCGTGCCGGTTGGGATCAAAGGGCTCTCCCGCCGAGTCGAAGCGCCTGAGCCCCCATTTGCTTTCAAGCTGGGAGATCAGGCGTTTTTCTATCATGCTGACGCCCTCCCGGAAACCGGCAAAATCCCGGGAGGTTTCCGCGGACAGAAGCGCCCGTTCAAAATCATCAATCACGGGAATGAGATCGAGGAGCAGGCTCTGATTCGCGAAATCAATGGCGTTCTGCTTTTCCTGATTCATCCTTTTGCGGAAGTTTTCAAAATCCGCGGCCTTGCGGAGATAGTTGCCGTTAGCCTCGTCCAGTTTCGCCGACATATCGGCCAATTCGGCCTCCAGCCGGGCGATTTTTGCCCCGGGGCAGCCCTGATCCTGCTGTTCCTGGCCGTTTTGCGCGTCCTGATCCGCGCCCCCGGCGTTTTGCGCGTCCGGCGCGGCCCCGGCGGCGGAGTTTGCGGCGTTTTCCGCCCCTGTTGCGCCTGTTCCGTCCTGATTTTGCCCCGAATCAGGCCTGTTTTGTCCGTTTTCAGCGGTGTCATGGGCCACGGCAAGGTCGTCTTTTTTGTGA
>JAISND010000109.1 GCA_031276615.1 Treponema sp.
CTTCATAACTTCCTAACACGGAACACGTACTTTTGTTTTATCTTATTTTGAGAAGGAGTTATTTTTATGAAAATTATTTCTACCGCTTTTTTTGTCGGAATTCTCGCGCTGGCCCCCCTCTTCGCGGGAGCCTCCAAAGATCAGGGCGGTTCCGGCGGCGCCGGGAGTTCCGCCGCCCCCCACACGGTGACGGTGGCCGGTTCCACCTCGGTGAACCCCCTGATGGAACTGCTGACAGCGGATTACCGGAAACAGCACGGCAATGTAAGCTTCAACATCAGCGCCACCGGTTCCGGCGACGGGATCAAGGCGGTGCCCGCAGAGACCGCGGAAATTGGCATGTCCAGCCGGGAGCTTTCCGCAGCCGAAAAGGGAACCGGCATTGATGAACACCTTATTGCCATAGACGGCATCGCGGTGATCGTTAATACCGCCAACCCCCTTGCCAACCTTACCATCGATCAGATTCGGGATATCTATACCGGCGCGGTTACCGACTGGAGCCAGGTTGGGGGCAAGGCCGGTAAAATCGCCGTGGTTTCCCGGGAGCCGGGATCGGGAACGCGGGGCGCCTTTGAGGAGATCGTCAAATTCCAGGACAAGCTCGTAAAGGGCGCCACCGAATTTGACGGAACCGGCGCGGTTATCGCGGAGATTTCCCGCAACGCCGACGCCATCGGGTATATCTCCCTGGGATCGGTGAACAGCTCGGTAAAATCCCTGAGCGTCGGCGGAGTGGCCGCCACCACCGCCAATGTGGTAAACGGCAGCTACAAAATTTCCCGGCCCTTCCTCCTTTTAACCAAAAAAGGCAGGAACCTCAACGCCGAGACCACGGCCTTCCTGGACTGGATACTGAGCCCCGCGGGGCAGACCATTGTAAAAACAAGCTGGATTGCGGTGAAGTAAATGCCGGGCGGGGTATACCCCCCACGGTTACATGAAAAAATTCTTGGGGGTTACTTGGCGCGGTCCGGAAACCTGTGGTTTCCGGACAGCTCCCGCTGATAATGTAAAAAACATAAGAGAAGGGGAAGGGTGGGAATACTCCTCCATCCCTGCCTTCCCCGTTTTTTTTCGGTGACACCATAGGCGTTTATTCCGCGCGTCCCCGCCATGCCCTTGCACCCCGCGATACAACCTTTTGTTTTGAGTTTTTGCCTGGGGCGTCAGTCCACGACAGACAGGGAAAAGTAAGGATCCCGAGAATCGTGGTTTTTATGGTTTTTTCAACGAAAAAAGCCTTAAAAACCTGCAAGTGCAACAGGCTCCCAGGCGCCCCGCAGGGCCAGCGCATATAAAAAAACCGGGATCATGTCCGCGTCCCCCGCGGCGCGTACGGCGGCCTTCAGGCCGCCTCCCTCTGTCCGGGGGCGCGGCCTTGCTCGTGCGCCGGGGCGTATGCTGCTTTTCCGCGTAGACAGCCCCTGCCGGGGCTGCGTTTATTGCGCCCCGCGGCGGTTTTTCTGTTTTCCGGCCGGGAACAGGCCCTTGTCCGGAAGCGGGGTGAGCGCATGTGCCGGAGGAAAGTACCGCAGGGCGGGGGACAAAAGCCGCCGGATCGTGTATACTTGCCGTATGGACCCTGAACGCCGGCTGTCGGAATTTCTCACAGCAAAAACAGCGGCCGTGGCGGGCTGTGTGGGGGACCGCGCAGAAGCCGGAGCCTCCGGCACGGACGCCGATCCGGTGGTAACCGGCCTTGAGTACGATTCCCGGAAGGTAAGGCCCGGAAATCTCTATTTTGCCCTGCCGGGACTCCATACGGACGGGCATTGCTACATCGGCGACGCCGTAAAAAAAGGCGCGGCGGTAATTGTGCACGAGGCGGATCCCGGCGAAAGGGCCGGGGGAGTCGTGTATCTGCGGGTGAAGAATTCCCGTTTTGCCATGTCGCCCGTCGCCGCCGCCTTTTACGGCCGGCCTTCGCGGCGGCTTGCCGTATGCGGCGTTACCGGCACCGAGGGCAAGAGTACCACGGTTTTCCTCGTCTGGCAGCTTCTGCGCCTTTTGGGCAAAAGGGCCGGCTTCTTTTCAACCGTTCAGTACAGTACCGGCGGGGAAGCGGAGTGGAACCCGGAACATCAGACCACGCCGGAAGCTCCGGCGGTGCAGCGCCTTCTCTGGCAAATGGCGGAGAACGGCGCGGAGTACGCGGTGGTCGAGGCAAGCTCCCACGGGCTGTCGGAACGCACGAACCGCCTGGGCGACGTTGATTTCGACGCCGCGGTTTTTACCAATGTAACCCGCGAACATCTGGAATTTCACGGAACCTGGGAACAGTACCGCCATGACAATGCAAACCTGTTCCGCGCCCTGGACAGGGAGGGAAGCAAAAACTCCGGCGCGGAGGCGGACAAAAAAGGCGCGGCGCGGATTTTCGAACCCTTCGGCGTAATCAACGCCGACGATCCCAGCGCCGCTTATTTCGCGGAAACCACAAAACGGCGGACCTTCAGCTACAGTGTCCGGGGAATGGAGGCGGATCTTTCGGTTCAGGCCATCGAAAGCGGCGCCTTCGGTAACTGGTACGAGGTGCTTGCCGCGGCGGATCGGGATTTGCTCGACGTACGGGATCAGCTGCCGGGCGCCTTTAACGCGGGGAACGTCCTCGCGGCGCTTCTTGCGGTTCAGGGGCTTACGGGGAAGCCCGTACGCGAGACGGCGCCGCTGGCGGCGCGGCTCAAACCGGTCCGGGGGCGGATGACGGCCGTCGACAGGGGGCAGCCCTTCGAGGTGCTTGTGGATTACGCCCACACGCCTTCTTCCTTTTCCGCCATATTCCCGCCCCTGAGGGAGCGAATCAACAGAACAAAGGGCAGAATCATCAGCCTTTTCGGATCCGCCGGGGAGCGGGACACGGAGAAAAGAAGCCGGCAGGGGCGCGTCGCCTCCGACTATTCGGACATTCTGATCCTGACCGACGAGGACCCGCGCGGCGAAAAGCCTTTGGATATTCTGGAGGAAATAGCGGCGGGGGCGCCGGAGCGGGAACGCGGTAAAGACCTGTTCCTTATACCCGACCGGCCGGCGGCGATACGGAAAGCCTTCTCCCTTGCGGGCCCCGGCGACCTGGTACTTCTCCTGGGAAAGGGGCACGAAAATTCGATTATCTACGCCGGCAGAACCGCCGTCTATGACGAAATCGGGGAAGCCGAAAAAGCCCTGGAGGAAAGAGGGTTTAAAACCGGGTCTTGCTCCTCTCCGCGAAGCCGGTGATATTCTGAAATTCCATGACGGAGCCGTCGTCCAGGAGTGCCCTGCCGGAAAAAAATCCGCAGACCTGACGCCTTGTCGCCGCGTGGAAAAACAGGCTGTTCCTTTCTATCCTTTCCTGATGGGGAGAAAAAGTCATCTCAAGACGGTTGTCGTTGCTGGTAAAGCGCCAGGGCAAAAGCCAGTTCGACGGGGGAATGTTAAAAGTTACCTGATCGAGTTTATGGATCTTTCCGTCGACAAAAAAAGCGTTTTCCGTTCCCGCCGAAGAATCCGCCGAACCGTATCCGATGCTGAAGCCCACGAGCCTCTTTTCCGACAGTCCGCAGGAAGAGGCCCAGTAACGGACATCCGTGCGGGGACGGACGCCCCGGTTCCAGTCAAAGATTCCCCAGGCCTTCCCTTTGGTAAAGACCATCTCCGCCGTGCCGAACTGGATAACCCCCTCGACGGAAAACCAGGGCGAACGGCGGGTGTAGCGAAAGGCGCTTTTCTCGTGGCGCCAGGGCAGATTCGTTACCAGTGATTCCGCCATCCGCGGCTCGGACAGGACAAGCTCTCCCCGGAGACTCCGGTGGTGGCCGAATTTCGGAATGTCCGCCCTGATTATCCGGGCGCCTCCCTCCATCGGGATAAAGTCCAGACTTGCCTTCCTGTGGCGGTAGCGTATCGCTCCCGTTTCACTCCCGGTAGGCATTTCGTAAGAACCAAGGGGAAGAAGGGTCTGGAACAGCTGGGTAGAACGCTTTCTGTCCTTGAGGGATATGATGGAGATTCCCATATAACCCAAAAAACCGTCGTCCCTTACCTCAAAGATCACGAGATGGGTTGGGGAAAAGACAATATACCTGTCGGATTCGGAAAACCTTCGCCGGGGCGCCCAGACCAGGGCGGGATCGTAAAAAAAGCCGGGCTGCCGGGACCAGCCGAAATTCTGCGCCGTACCCGAGCCGTTAAGCACCGAAACCGGCGTTGTTATTTCATTTTGCGGCATCGCTTCCCGCGTTGATTATTGGTATTTCCGGGTTTATCAGAACGGCGGCGCCCAGGAACAGCATTCCGAGACCCAGCGGCGCATAGCGGCAGTACTGTAAAATATCCGCCGTCCTGTCGTCCATATTGTTCACACGATAGACGCCCAGGGTCTGCACGACAATTCCGCTCAAAACAAGGGCGCTGCCGGTAATGATAAAGGCGTTCTTGATCCTGTTCACTTTGACAAGGGGGCTGTAATCCGGATTGCGGTACTGAATCACCGTTTTTTCAATGACCGCGGGCTCCGCCGGAGGGGTTTCCGGGGCCGGCGCGGAAACTTCTGACGCCTTTGCCAGGAGGGGAGGGGCGCCTTCCGAAAAGTTATGCCGGTTCCAGTAATCAACGATTTCATTTTCCTGGGGCCGGTGTTAGATGTAAAAGAGGGGATTCCTGGTTTCGATTGACAGGGATTCAAACTGACGAACCTGAAACTCCGGCGCCGCCGTCAGGGTCTCGGGCCGCGCGGAGGGTGTCAGTCCCACGGTTCCGGAAAAAGAATACACCCTGAATACCGGCTCCCCCCTGGCAAGGTACGGATCCTCGTTCACAATGAAATCTATGCCCGCGTCACCGCCCGTGAATACCGCTTCGGCCGTACCTGACCGGATAGATACGCTGCCGGCGCCCTCACCCGCGGACCAATAGCCAAGGGTGGAAAGCCTTACGCGGCCGTAAAGGATTGAAAAAGACAGGGAACCGCTCCCCGCGCCGTTAAAGGCAAGTGAAGTGTTTTCCGCGATCCTGATCCGTATTCTGCCGGGGTTGATTCGCAATTCCACAAAGCTGTCCGGCCCGGCCTGAATGATGTCATCCCTGCCAAGGGTCAAAATTTTCCGGCCATCCTTTTCAGACTGATACGCCACGCGCAGTCCGCCGGAGGTATGGGTAAAATCACCGCCTTCGGCATAAAAAACCTGGACTTCCTGTCCAAAACAGATACCGGTGAGGAAGAGCAAAAAGATAAAAACGACTATCCCGTATTTACAGGCTCCTGTTTGCATGTTATACCCCTAGGTGTTACTATAATATACAAGCAATAATGGGGCAAGCATGGATTACTCCGGAATGAAGATAACCATCATGGGGCTGGGACTGCACGGCGGGGGGCTGGCGTCCGCCGTTTACCTGCTTGCACACGGCGCGGAACTCACCGTTACCGATCTGCGGGATGAAAAAACCCTCGCGTCCCCGATAGAACAGCTTGAAAACGCCTTTGACGGCGGCGCTGCGGGCGGGGGGAACCGGCGTATCCGCTATGTTCTGGGACG
>JAISND010000175.1 GCA_031276615.1 Treponema sp.
CGGCCAGGCCGTCGCAGAAACCGGTTTCCCCGCCTTCGGCCTTTTTTTTCAGGACAACCCGGTACAAAAAAATTTCAAGACAAAAATAGATCAGCGAGCTTAAGGGGAATACAAGTATGTAGGTAAAAAAGCCCAGGGGGAATCCGGAAAGAACGGAGGTAAAGACAAGCCAGAGAAAGAGGCTTGTGGCAAATACAATCCCCGCCTTGAGGATCCGGCATTGTCCGCCCTCCGGACTCACGGCAATCTGCCGCATGCCCAGGCCGCACTGCAGCATCACATTCATGGAAAGGCTCGAAAAAATTCCAAGGAGCGCAAGCCACGCGGTTTGATGATTCACGGATTTTCCTCCCCCGGTAAATTGACGCTCCTCAGCCAGTGGTACAGGCCGGTTCCGTAGCCGAGAAGCAGCAGGGCGCCGGCGGAACTTGCGATAATGCGGACAGGCAGGAACGATCCCCCCTGAAAGGAAAAAAGAAAAACTATTCCCTGGGCGCCGCCCGGCAATGAAAGGGAAAAGAACCCGAGGGGTTCCCTCACCACGGACAGCAGGATAACAAGAAGGCCCGAAACCGCGGCTTCGGAAAGCGCCCTTGATACCGAATCGCCGATGTCCATGGACCGGACGCGATCAAAAAGCCCGGAACCAACGCAGAAGAGGGGCACCAGGGAAATGAAGAAAAAAACTTCCATGCCCATAAGGGGACTCAGGAACCAGAGCAGCAAAAGGTACACGCTGCCGATGAAGGAACTCAGAAAAACAAGGATCAGATTCCTTCCCCTTTGGGGAAAAATCAGCGCGCCGGGATGCACGGCGAGGGCGGAAAAGCCGTACACCCAAAGAAGCGTCCCGGCCGCCAGCAGCGCGTAGGCAAGCCGCGCCGAAGCCATAACAAGCAGCGCCCCCCCGGAGAGACCCGCCAGGGGAGAGGACGCGCCCCAGAAAACATGGGATCGGCCGGAAGCGCTCATTCTTTTCCCCCTGCCGCGGCTTTTTCAATCCGGCGGATATGGATTTTCAGCAGGCCCCGCGGAAGGCCGCCCAGCACCTGCCCGGCGTGGGCGCCCAGGGGGATTATCTCCTCAACCTTCCCTTCGGCGGAAACCTCGGCGCCGCAGGGAACAAGAACGCCGTCCCTCATCACCGCGAAAACAAAAAACCTTGAGCCGGAATTCAAAAGCGAGTACCATACGCCAAAGGGGCCTTCCGCGCGCGGCGCGGCAAAGGGCGCCGCAAGACGCCGGGAATCCCCCTGCAGGACCAGGGTGCGGTTCACCGAGCGCATGAGCATGCGTACCCGCAGGGGCTGGGTTAAGGACCAGACAAGGGCGCCCGCCAGGACAAGCCCCGCGATCCATCCCACAAACACAGCCCTGTCCCTCAATTCCGAAAACATATCCCCGCCGGAAGCGGGAGGACTGTTCCCGGCCTGAAGATTCCTTTCCGGCGTAACGTTCATTGGCTGACCCTCTGCTTCCGGGAGTAGAACCATTTCCCCTCAAAGGAGCGGATGAGCGGGGTAAGGGCGTTGACCAGAGCGGCCGCGAAAAAAGCCCCGTAAAATTCCAGCCCCCGGTAGCGGAACACCCAGGACAGAAAAGCTCCCAGAAGAACCGTAAAAAGAATCCCGGCCCTGGACTTTGCCGAGGTCACGGGATCGGCCATGAGGATAAAGGCCGCCGCCAGGGTCGCCCCCGAGAAAAAGGCAAAAAGCACGTCGCCGTTGAAAAGAAGCCCCTCAAAGGGGAGATCACCAAAGACCCGGACGAGAATTCCAAAGAGGCCAAGATACGCCGCGGGTATCCATGAACGGCTTACCTCCAGGGCGGTAATAACAAGCGTACCCAAGAGCAGGGCAAGAATCCCCCTGTCGGCGATGATCCCCGGCGCGCCGCCGGAAACCAGAAGATCGATATAACCCGAAGGAAGTTCAGCCCCGAAAAACGAAAAAACGGTGTCGTTGAGGAAAGCGCTGACCCTTGCGTCAAGGGCGCCGCCGGAAAAATCACCGGCCCCGGAAAGGCGTATCAGCCCCAGGGGGGAATTGCGGGGCTCGGCAAAACCGTTCCGCATGCTTTCCGAAACAAGCGCGAGGGGGGATCCCGCAAGGGCCTTCGAGAAAACTTCCGGCCATGAAAACCGGAGGAAAAGCCAGCCCCCGATGCCCGGATTAAGCCAGTTTGAACCAAGGCCGCCAAAGCTGTGCTTGACCACCGCTATGGCAAAGACCGCGCCCAGAACCGCGTAAACCGGAGGTATCCGGTTCGGCAGGAGCAGCGCGAAAACCATGGCCGAGGCCGCGGCGCTGCCGTCCTTTATTTTCGCGAAGCCGTCTTTTCCGTGGGTGACAAGCAGTTCCGTAAGGACAGCCGGGCAGAGGGCGCAGAGGGCAACGACAAGGGATGCCCCGGAATCGCTCAAGGCCGACTGCAGTACCGCAAGGAACGAACAGATGAAAACAAGCCACATCCGTACCGATGTAGGCCGGGAAATATTTATCTGGGGTTTCTGATTCAATCCGGTATCCCTTTCAGGCATTTTGCCTCCTCCGGGCTTTCCCCAGTATCAGCTCCGACAGGGGCAGGCAGGAAGGACAGACCACTTCGCAGCAGCCGCAGCCGTGGCATTCGGGGACCCCGCCGGTTTCGCCGTCCGGTGAAACCAGAATCTTTTTATACAGTTCCTCGGGGTCAAGGCCGACAGGGCATACGCCCCGGCACTCGCCGCAGCTGATACAGTTCCGCTCCGTCTGCCCGCCGGCCTGCCCTCCGAGAATGGCGAACAGGGCGTAACTCGTCTTGATTACCGGTTCATCAAGATTCGTTACCGGCCGGCCAAGAAGGGGGGATCCGAGGGCTATCCGTTTCGGGTTGTCAACAAAACCGCCGCATTCGGCAAAGACCTCGCGAATTCTGGTGCCAATCCGTACTTTCATTACCTGCGGTGTTCTTACCGCGGAACCGCCGACCGCCACGTAACGGTCGAGGATGGGTTTTTTGAGCTTGACCGCGTCATGCACCGCCGCCAGTGTGGCCGGCCCCAGGATCAGAAGGGATCCCAGTTCAACGCCTTCTTTTTTGCCGTAGTTCCGCAGCACCATCTCCAGTTCCCGCTGATTCCGCTGGGGGTAACGGGAACCGGCCAGCACCAGAACCGCGGGAATCTCCCCCTGGCCGGCCTCGGCAAGCAGGGCCTCGCCCAGTTCCCTTTCTTCGTGAGAAACGGCAAAGACAATACAGCTTACCCTGCCGCCGGCCCTTGCCATGATAAAACTGCCTTCCACCACCGCCTTGAGCCGCTCCCTGCAAAGTACATAATCGGCCGCAAGCCAGGGATCGTCAAAGACGCAGCGAACCACCAGGGACAGGGGTTCGGGGGCGTTCCGGAATACCGAGATCATTTCCGCGAGGGGCCGGCCGGAACCTTCCATTTCCACAACGCCGTGTTCCGCGATGATCCGCTGAATATCGTAAGTACCCAAACTTGTCCAGGGGAAAATTTCCTCCCGTTTGCCCAGCCGTTCAAAACCGCCCTCCATGCGTATCACCAGGGCGTCATTGGAAAAACCTTCGCTGTTCTTCCATGAAACCATGCGGATTATCCGGCCGGGAACCGTGGCGTGCACATTCGCCGAACCGGGGCCGGAAGCCCTGCCGACGAGCATGCCTTCTTTTACCAGGTCTCCCACGCCGGCCACCGGGTGCGCCCGCCCGCCGCTGTGCTGAATCAGCGGTATCACCGAAAGAGGAGGAAGGAAGGCTACAACGCTGGAGCTCTTCGGCGGAACCGTGGGGTCCTCAAAGGAGAGCCCTCCCCGGGGAAACGAGTATACTTTCATGTATCCTTCATAATAATATTTTTTTCCTTTTCTTGTCTCCCCACCGGAAACAGGCAGAGCCGGAATTCCGCTGCTTTCCGAATTTTCCGCCGAAAGCGGGAACAATGACAAAAAGTACCACCACAAGCGCCGCGGGCAGATTCCCTGCCCCGGCGGGGCGGCCCGCGGCGGACCCGGAAGGAGAAACGCCGTCCCGGAGAAAGTCCGTCAGCTTTTTCAGGGGGAAAGGCGGAATCTCCGGCTCCGGCGGGGGCGGGCCGAAGTTTGGCCGCGAAGGCCCGGCGACATGTACCAGGCCGTCGCCGCCCATAACAAAGCCGGGGTAGGATTGCCCGTTCCCGTCCTGCCCCGTTCCGCCGGCCGATTCCAAAGATCTGAAGGAAAAATCGCGCTGAAATTCCACATGGGAAAGATAGTCCGCTTCGTTTATGAGGAGGGCGCCGTCCCCGGCAAACAACGATTCCGGAGGGACCGCGGGCAGAAAGGGATTCAGCAAGAGGACGAGCAGGGCGGCAAGGCCATAGGGAAGCGTAACCCGGGAAAAGGCGGAAACCCGGAGGCCTTCGTTCATGATTGTTACCGGGGAAAAACGGACGTGGCCCCGGGCATCGCCGCGCCGGGAAAAAACCGTCAGCGAAAAAAACAAAAGACCCAGCCAGGCAAAAAAAACACCCGCGGCAAAGAGGAGAAAAAGGCCCCTGTGCCCTGCCCGGCCGCCGGAGGCCGAAAAAAACGCAAGCAGTCCGTAGGCCGCCGCAAAGACCGGCGCCAGGCGCCAATGGTATCTCCAGGGTTCAAAAACATTCCTTGTTATCCGGCGCCTGGATTCCGGGGGATCGGGCAGCCCTCCGGCGCGGAAAAGCGCGCAAAGTTCCGTGAACGGTTTCCGCAGCAGAACGGAAAGGCCCGCGAGCAGGGCGCCCAGAACGATACCGGGAAAGCCCAGAAAGGCAAGACCCAGGCAGGATGGAATACAGGGAAGAATCGGCAGCGCGGGTCCGGCAAAATACAAAGCCCCGAAAGCCGCGCAGCAGAACAGCAGAAAATAAAAAAGCAGCGGCGCCCCGGCGCCCGGGTACTCCAGGGAAAAGGGAAGATCCCCCAGCAGAACGGAGATCCGTTTTTCGGCGGACCCGGAGCCGGAGAGGGGTATAAAAAAAAGGCGCTTCCCCTCCCTCACAAAAAAGGAACGGAGTTTTTCAGCGTAGCCGTCATTGCGGGGGTCCCGGGGATCGAGTCTGTTTTTGTACTCATCCAAGGGTATCCGCTCAAGCCCGCCGAAACCGTCCAGCAGTACCCATTGGGAAGATTCGGAGACAATCTCCACGCCAAGGCCCTCCTCAAGGACGCCGCGTATTTCAGCATCGGAAACGGCCTCGTCCACGGCAAGAACCGCGTAGTGGTTTCCACGCGCCGGGGGAACGAAAAAGAGACCGGAAAGGACGGAAAGGACGCCTGAAAGCAGGGAAGCCAGGCAGAGAATCGGCAGCAAACGGGTAAAAGACATGGGCCTACAAAAGCGCGAAGGCGGCGGCGATAAAAATACCCAATAATCCCCCTACGACCACTTCAAGAGGAGTATGCCCCTGAATCTCCTTGACCGCATGGAAATCAATACCCGCCTTTTCCGCGGCCTGTTTCCCCAAATTGTTCAGGGCCCTGGCCAGAAGCCCCGCGGAACG
>JAISND010000179.1 GCA_031276615.1 Treponema sp.
CGCTTCCGCCGCTTCCGCGGAGGACGGGCAGATCCTTGAGGGTATAAAAAGCCTCAGGGATGGCATCGCGGAAAACGAAAGGGAAATCGAAAAATTAAAGGCGTCGCTGGAAATAGACGTGGAAAAAGCGGAAATAAAAAAACTGGGCCTGTCCATTGAAGACAGGAGAAACCGGATCGCCGCGGCCGAAAGGGACATAGCCGAATTTGAGGATCTCATCAAAATGGCCGAAGAGCGTATCGGGGAACTGAAAAAAATTTTATAGGGGAAATATGGCGGCAAAAAAACAGTCAGGCAAAAAAACGGATTCGGGAGACGAAAAAGCAAAGCCCGGGGCGGCCGCCCCAAAGGCGGCCGCGAAAGGCCGCGGCGTGAAAGGCGGCGCGGCAAAGGGCGCGAAAAAGCCGGAATCCGCGTCAGGCGCAACGCGCGCGAAAACAAAGACAGCGGCGGCCCTGAAGCCGGGCGCCGCCCGCGTTTCCGCGGGCAGGCCCGGCGTTTACGACGAATCGAAGATCAAAACCCTTTCCTCCCTCGAGCACATCCGCCTGCGGACCGGCATGTACATCGGCCGCCTCGGCGACGGTTCCAATCCTGACGACGGCATCTACGTGCTTCTCAAGGAAGTGGTAGACAACGGCATTGATGAATTCATCATGGGGAACGGGAAACTTATCGAGGTAGTGGTGAAGAACGGGGAACCGGGTTCCGCCGTCGTCAAGGTCCGGGACTACGGACGCGGCATTCCCCTGGGAAAACTTGTGGAATGTGTCTCGATCATCAACACCGGGGCCAAATACAACGACGACGTGTTTCAGTTTTCGGTGGGGCTTAACGGCGTCGGCACCAAGGCGGTGAACGCCCTTTCCTCCCACTTCCGGGTTGTGGCGGTACGGGACGGCCAGTTCGCCGAGGCGGTCTTTGAACGGGGAAAACTCAGGGGAGAGCGCAAGGGGAAGCTCAAGGAGAGGCAGAAGGACGGAACCTATGTGGAGTTCACCCCGGATCCCGAAATTTTCCCCAATTACCGGTTTAACCCCGAATTTATCGAAAAGCGCATGCAGAGTTACGCCTACCTCAATACGGGCCTTACCCTTTCGTTTAACGGGAAGCAGTACCTTTCAAAGCGCGGCCTCTACGACCTTCTCTCCGAAGAAACCGGCGACGACAGCCTGTATCCCCAGGGCTACTTCAAGGGGGAACGTTCCGGCGAGGGATCGATTGAATTTGCCTTTACCCATACCAACAATTACGGCGAAGAATACTTTTCCTTTGTGAACGGCCAGTTCACCTCCGACGGCGGCACACATCTTTCGGCTTTCAAGGAAGGGTTCCTCAAGGGGATACAGACCTATTTCAAAAAAGATTACCGCAGCGAGGATATCCGCGAGGGCTGCATCGCGGCGGTGGCCGTCAAGCTCAAGAACCCGGTTTTTGAAAGCCAGACCAAAAACAAGCTGGGCAATTCCGACATCCGCGGCTGGGTGGTGCAGGAGGTAAGAAACGCCGTCGAAGACTGGCTTCACAAGAACAGTGAAGCGGCAAAAAAACTCGAGCAGAAGATCGTCTCCAACGAAAGCCTGCGTACCGAGCTTAACGCGGTAAAGAAGGAGGCCAGGGAGGCGGCCAGGAAGATCGCCCTCAATATACCCAAGCTCAAGGACTGCAAATACCACCTTGAGGACGGCGAGAAGGGGGAGAATTCCACCATCTTCATTACCGAAGGAGATTCCGCCGCGGGCTCCATGGTTTCCAGCCGCGACGTGATGACCCAGGCCATTTTCGCCCTCCGGGGCAAGATCGAAAACATGTACGCCAAGAAACGGGCTGCCATTTACAAGAACGAAGAACTCTACAATATGATGATGGCCCTGGGCATAGAGAACGATGTGTCGGGGCTTCGCTACGCCCGTATCGTCATCGCCACGGACGCGGATTTTGACGGTTTCCACATCAGAAACCTGCTGCTCACCTTTTTTCTTTCGTATTTTGAAGAACTGGTAACGGCGGGCAGGGTCTATATTCTGGAGACGCCCCTTTTCCGGGTACGGACAAAAAAGGAAACCTGTTACTGTTATTCGGAAAAGGAGCGGGACGCGGCGTCCGCGAGACTTGGCGGCCAGAGCGAGATAACCCGCTTCAAGGGCCTTGGCGAGATCAGCCCCGGGGAATTCGGCCAGTTCATCGGCGGGGACATACGCCTGGTGCCGGTAGCCGTGGGAACCCTCAAGCTGGTTCCCCAGGTGATGAATTTCTACATGGGCAAAAACACCCCGGAGCGCCGGGACTATATCATGAAGAATCTGATAGAGGACGCGGGCTGACAGGGGGAAACTTATGGCATACATCAAAAATTTGTTTGACAAAAATTTCCTCGAATATGCGTCATACGTTATCAAGGACAGGGCCATTCCGGATCTTGAGGACGGCCTGAAGCCGGTACAGCGGCGTATTCTTCATTCGCTCTTTGAAATGGATGACGGCAAACTCCACAAGGTTGCCAACGTGGTGGGACACTGCATGAAGTACCACCCCCACGGCGATGCCTCTATCGGTTCCGCCCTGGTGGTGCTGGCGAACAAGGATTACTTTATCGAACGCCAGGGGAACTTCGGAAACATCTACACCGGCGATGCCGCCGCCGCCGCGCGCTACATCGAATGCCGGGCGGCTCCCCTTTCCAAAGATATTTTCTACAATCCCAAACTTACCGACATGGCCGACTCCTACGACGGCCGCAACAGGGAGCCTGTTCTTTTTCCCGCGAAGATTCCCGTTGTCCTGGTAATGGGCGCCGAGGGGATCGCCGTCGGCATGTCAACCAGGATACTGCCGCATAACATTATTGAGGTGCTGGAAGCGGAAAAGGCCTGCCTTTCGGGAAAGAAGTTCGAGCTTTACCCGGACTTTCCCACCGGCGGCCTTGTCGATGTTTCCGGCTACCAGGACGGGAACGGCAAGGTTTTGGTCAGGGCGAAGCTCGACACCTCCGACCCCAAGCGCATCCTTATCACCGAGATTCCCTTCGGTTCAACCACCGAAAGCGTCATCAACAGCATCGACGCCGCGGCAAAGGCGGGGCGGATCAAGATACAGGGAATCACCGACTATACCAGGGACAGGGTCGAAATCGAGATAAAGCTGGCGCGCGGGGTCTACGCCGGGGAAACCGTCGACGCCCTTTTCGGTTTTACCGAGTGCGAGCAGTCCATTTCGGTGAACCTCCTTGTGATCCGGGACGGCCTTCCCGAGGTGATGAGCGTCACCGGGGTAATCGAACACCACGCGAAGCAGCTTGTAAAGATCCTTACCAGAGAGCTGGAGCTTGAAAAGAAGGAACTCCTTGACAAGATTCACCTCCGCACCCTGGAGCGCATTTTTATTGAGGAGCGGATCTACAAAGCCATCGAAAAGATGAAAACCGCGAAGGGCGTGGAGGACGCGGTTGTTTCCGGATTCGGGCCCTTTCTGAGGGAAGTGGGGCCCCGGGGCGTAAGCCATGACGACGTGGAACATCTCCTCCGCATTCCCATCCGCAGAATCTCCCTTTACGACATCAACAAGGCCAGGGAAGAGATGCTGCAGATCCAGGCGCGCATCAAGGAGATCAACGCCCACCTCAAGAACATCGTCGCCTATTCCATCGGCTTCCTCAACGGAATCATCGAAAAGGTAAAGGCCAACGAGAAAGTGGGCAGGGGGGCGCGCAAAACCAGGGTGGGCGCCTTTGACAAAATCGATGTCAAGGAGGTGGTCAAGCGGGATGTGGAACTCCGGTACGACAAAAAAACCGGCTACCTAGGCGTCGCCGTTTCCACCGGGGCCGTGGCTGCCCAGGTTTCGCCCTTTGACCGCATTCTTGTTTTCCGCAAAAGCGGCATGTATACCGTTACGGAACTGCCGGAGAAGGTCTTTGTGGGCGCCGACGCCTGGTGGATCGGAATCGCCGACAAGGAGCTTCTTGCCGGCACTGTTTTTACCATTATCTACAGGGACAAAACGACGGGATTCCCCTTTATCAAGCGTTTTGTTATCGAGGGCTGGATAATGAACAAGGACTATTTTCCGGTTCCCGACGGCGCGGAGATTCTGCATCTTGATACCCGGCCCAAATTCACCTTCAGCGTTACCTATGTTCCCAAACCGCGGCTCAAGGTTCTTTCCGAAGTTTTCCGCGCCCAGAATTACAATGTCAGGGGAATCAAGGCCGGCGGCGTGCGGCTTGCCGGCAAGGAGGCGGCCGGGGTTGACCCGGGGAGGAAGGAAAAATGAACCTCCCCGCCGCAAGCGGGGTATCTTGTAGGCGTTACCTTGTTTACGAGGTTCGTTCTGCAAGGAAATTATTTAACTGTGGGGTTTGCTACCATGCGATCTAAACATAACAGTTCTGAACCGCCTCAAGCCTCTCCCTCCGAAAGGCGGGCTCCGGGGTATCAAACCCCACTGCGAATGACGGGAAGCGGACAGTTGAAGCCCGGAGTTGATCAGGCGCCTGACAGCGCATCAGCGCCTGACAGCGCATCAGCGCCTGACAGCGGGGACGCGGACGCCGGCGGCTTGGGCATTGCGTTTGACGCCAATTCCGGCATTTCCGGGGAGGAGCAGCGGGAGATTCTCGCGGCGATCAACCGCATCGCGGAAAAAAACCGCCAATCCCTCTCGGCCGGCGCGGTACCGGCGGGAAAGGGACAGCGCTTCAGGGCGAAAAAAAAGGGCAGCCTTTTCCCCGTACTGATCAACGCGGCCGCCGTGGTTTTTCTCGCGGGAGGCTTTTTCCTTCTTTCCTCCCTTCACGGCAGGGAGGAGGTTCGTGTCCGCGGGGGAACCAGGGTGTACAACAGCGCCGAGCGCGCCCTGATTGAAGAGATCCGCCGGGAGACTTCCGTAAAAATCGAGGCAAAGGAAAACGAGATTTCCCGGATAAGCTCCAGGCTCGAGGATATTGACGCGGAACTGCGGGAGCTTTATTCCAGCAATGAAGAACTTACCGTGGAGCAGAAAGCGACCGAGGAAAACCTTCGCCGCCTTCAGGAGGAGTACCGTTCCGGCCTTGCGGCCCTCCAGGACGAACGATCCCGAATTCTCGAAGATTCCCGCGCCAGGGAGGCGATCCTGCGTGCCCAGTTTGAAGAGCGGACAAGGGAATTTGCCGACGCCGAAGAGCGGAACCAGGCCGCCCTTTCTTCCGCCCGCAGCGAGCTGGAAAGGCTTGGTACCGAGCAGGAAAAAGCCGCCCTTGTCGAATCGCAGCTTGCCGCTTATTTTGTGACGGTAAACGATCAAATCCGCGGCGGCAGGTTTGCCGAAGCCGCGGACACCCTTTCACTCATGCGCGCCTTTCTCAACACCCCGGCTTTTTCCGGCTTCCGCTCCGTTCAGGCCAGGAAAGACCTTTACCTCCGGGCCATAACTTCGATAGAAGGGATGCTTGAGGGCATCCTCAGGCTGGAAACCGCCCCGCCCCCGGAGGACATGGAAAAATCCCTTGCCGGGCTGCGGGAAAAAAACGCCGAACTGGAAGAAACCGTCGCGGGCCTTCAGCGTACCGTTGAGGCCTTTAGCTCCCAGGGATCGGATTTGGGCAGACGCCTTGGCGAACTTGAGGAATCCGCCGCCGCCCTGCGCGGCCTGAACACCGCCCTTGAGCAGGGCGCCGCCGAAAAGGACGGCGTAATTTCCGAGCTGCAGTCCCGGAACGCGGGCCTTGCCCAGACGGTGACCGCCCGTGAGGCGACAATAGAAGAACTCCGTTCCCAAAACACCGTCCAGGCGGAAGAAATCGCCAGCCTCAACACGCAGCTTACCTCTCTCCGCGACGCCATCCGGGCCTTGTCGCAGTAGGATGTTCCGGCCGCCGGGCGCCTTGGCGTTCCCCGCGGACGCGCGGCTCTACTTTGTTTTCATTACCTCAACCCCGTCCCATCCGGCGGGCGGCGGGTTGACCGCGTAATCGGCGCAGCGCCTGTAAAGGCTTTCGGCGTTAAAGTCGCCGGGCAAAAGGCCCAAAACTTCCCGGAATTTTTCGCCTGCTTCCCTGAAGGAGCGGCGGTAATAGAGTTCCATGCCTTCGTTATGCACGGGCCAGGCCCTTGCCTCCGCGGGCGAAAGGGAGCGTTTCACCGTATAAATCTTTACTCCCCTAGTTTTGCCCTTTACCGCCACCGTGTCAAGCAGGCGGAATCTCAGCTTCGCAGCTTCCCCGCCCGCCTCCGGGGAAGCTGAAGCAGGCGCGTCCCCTTCGTTATGCGAAACAGGAACGGTGTCCGGCGCCGCGCGCCGTGTTTTCCGCAGCTCCGCGTAGAGGCTTTCCGATATGAGCAGCTCCGCGTGATAGGTTTTGGTAAGGCCCTCCATGCGGGAAGCAAGATTCACCATGTCGCCTATCACCGTGTAGTCCATCTTGCGCTCGCTGCCGATATTGCCGACCGTTACTTCGCCGAAGTTGATGCCGATGCCGATGTGAAACTCGGGCTTGCCAAGCCCGCGCTGGTTTTCATTAAAGCCGCCGAGGGCATCGAGCATGTCCAGGCCGGAGAGCACCGACTGCAGGGCATCGTCGTCGTGCTTTTCCGGCGCGCCCCAGAAGGCCATGATGGCATCGCCGATGTACTTGTCAACGATCCCCCTGCGCCTGTAGATGATCTCCACCTGCCCCGAAAAGTAGCGGTTCAGCGAATTCACCAGATCGTCCGGGGCCATGCCCTCGGAAATGGTGGTAAAGCTGCGTATGTCGGAGAAAAGTATGGAAAGGCTGCGGTTGTCCCCGACAAGCATTTTTTCCGGGGAGGCAAAGAAGCGTTCAATTACGTCCTTGGGCACGTACTTCTGGAATATCTGCCGGATCCGTTCTTCTTTTTTCCCCGCGAGGACGGCGTCAAAGGCGTAGCGCTTGATCTGACCGTAGGCCTTGTCCAGCGCTTCCAGCATCTGGTTGAAGGTATGGGCCAGTCTGCCGGTCTCGTCCTGGTATTCGATTTCGACGCGGGCGGAAAGATCCGCCGAATCGATAATTCCGTTCATGGTCTTTACGATGCGGCCGAGGGGATTGGTAAGGCGCGCCGTAAATATGACAAGGAGGATCACGGTAAGCGTCAGCGCAATGCCAAGGGTTACAAGGGTCTGAAAAGCGATACGGTTCGCGTCCTGATAAAAGACATCACTCCTTTCGGAAATGATGATGTACCACTGAAAGGGGCTGAAAAAGAAACACTGGAAAACCCGTTTTTCGCCGCCGATCAGGGCGTTCTGAAGCCCCTGATTTTCGGCCTTGACCAGGGACAGGAGGGCAGGCCTTTCATCATCCCCGATCTCAAGGAGGGAGCTTGCCATGACGGTGTTTCCCCCGCCGTCCAGGGCGAAAATTACCTCGGCTTCGCTCGTGACTATGCCGCGGGCGTAGATTTCAACCGCCTTCTTCGCGGCCTCCACCATATCCGGCCTTCCCGCGTAATTGTTTTCAACCAGCAGCGCCCATTGGTTGTCGGCGTATTTTTCCAGTTCCGTCAGCTTGAAGCCCAGAAGTTCTCTCGCCAGGCGCGTTACTCCGTTTACCGCCTGAAAGTAGGATGCGGTTTCCGCCAGGCAGAGGGTTACGATGATCAAGGGAAGAACCACGAGGAAAATTTTTACCCTGATTTTCATAAAACCAGTCTAAGGGACAGCCGAAAAAATCTCAAGTGCAGGGCGGGCGCGTATAAACGTGATACCACGGTGGGCGGGAAAAAACTAAAGGACACGCTTTATACCGCCGAAACTAATAAAGGGAACCCCAAAAACCACCCGGAATTTCGAAGGTTTTCAGGGGAGACGCCCATTGGAGGATCGTGATGAAACGTTACTGCATAAAGTGCCGGAATGACCGGATTGAATTCATCGATATCATCAGGGAAATCGAAGATGGGTACCTTGTCCGTCTTACCCGCATAAACGATGGAAATGAGAAAACCACCGAAGAGACCATAACTCATCATCTTTTCAACATCTGCCTCAAGACAGGCTACATCTACGAAATGGCGAAAGAGGTCGATTCGGTGGCATAGCCGCCGCCGAAACAGTCAGCGGCGGAGCATGATAGAGTTGTTCAGAAACTGAATTTTCTGAACAACCGGGATTAAATTCCGAATTTTGCCAGAATCTCCGCCGCCGAATTTTTGAGCAGGGGCTTTACCGTATTCCAGGGAAGCGATATTTCAACCTGTCCCGCCGAATAAGGGGCAATTTCGTAAGGGTCCCAGTGAAAGCCCAGTCCCTCTTCCCCGATAAAAAAATTGCCGCTTGGTTCCGGTTCATCTTCAAAGAAAATGCCTTCCGAAAGGGGCATTCTTTCCGCAAGACCGTAGTAACTCCGCAGCGCCTCATAAATCAAACGCCGCAGTTCCGGATCCCGGGGGTCACGGAAAAAATCTTCAAGGCCAAGCAACCCTGGTCTGCCGGCGTCGATTACGTAATACTGTCTTGTATGCATACCGTGGGCACCGCCGGTGTAGTATTCCCTGTCCCTGGTGATCACAAGACCGCCGCCGCCGGGATTCCACACCTTCATGGTTTCTCTGTATTCCCAGTTGAAACTCGCGGGATGCTCCTCCTCCGGCACTTCAGCGGAAACCTGTATGTCCCGGTACATCTGCCGGTAATATTCGACCAGGCTGTCCCTGTATTTGTCCGGCGTGTCACCTTCATAGAGAAGCTCGTTGAAGAAGGCGGCTGTTTCCCCGGAATTTTCAGTATCAAGAATACTGAGGGTTACATTCATGGCCGGACCTTCCCCGGGCTTTTCCGGAAAGAGAGGGACGGAAAAGGCATAGTCCTTCGGCTGGTAGGTTTTTTCGTCTTTCTTTGACGAACGGCCGCTTTTACAGGCGCCTGCCAGAACGGCAAGCCCGACAAACAGAAATAGTATCGTTTTTTTCATGCTTACA
>JAISND010000204.1 GCA_031276615.1 Treponema sp.
CAAGGTTATGGGCGGTGAGGATTGGGAACTGTGGATCGACGCGCTGGACAGGGCGGGACTGCTTGCCCCCTCCGCAAGAACCGTAGCCTACACCTACATCGGCCCGGAGCTTTCCTGGGCCATCTACAAAAACGGAACCATCGGCAGGGCAAAGCAGGACCTTGAACGCGCCTGCCGGGAGATCAACAAAAAATTCGCGGCCCGGACAGACGCCGCGCGGGACGGGGATAGCGCGTCACGGCGGGCCTGGATTTCAGTTAACAAGGCGCTGGTAACAAGGGCAAGCGCGGTGATTCCCATCATCCCCTTCTATGTTTCGTGCCTCTTCAGGGTGATGAAGGAAATGGGCCTTCACGAGGGCTGTATCGAACAGATAACCAGGCTCTGCCGGGAACGGCTCTACGGCGGAGAGGCGGCGAAGGATCCGGCAAAGGTTCCGGTTGACGGCGAGGGACGCATACGCATCGACGATTGGGAAATGAGGGAAGACGTGCAGAAGGCGGTTCTGGCGCTCATGGGCAGCGTCACCGAAGAAACCGTTCAAACCGCAACCGACATTGAGGGTTTCAGACACGACTTCCTTGAAGCGCACGGTTTTGACGTGGCCGGCGTTGATTACGGGGCCGACATAGACCCTTCGGGGATTGATTGATATACGGTGCGGCATCAACCGGGAACAGGAAACTATGACTGAAAAGTTTATTTCGGCTTTGATTGACAGGTTTGATGCCTCGTCAATCGCGGAACTTGATTTTGACGACGGCGGGAGCCGTCTGCTGCTGCGGAAGGAAACGGCCTTTAGCGGGAGATCGCGGGACTTTGCCCGGACGGCCGGGGCTGCCGGCGCGGTTCATACCGGCGGTCCGGCAGAGGACGCCGGTATGTCCCGGACCGGCGGTTCCGCGGAGGCGGCGTTCCGGCCGGGGCTGCCGGCCAGTCCGGAGGCGTCCGGGGACGCCGGCGGGGAAACCATTACCAGTCCCATCGTGGCTACCTTTTACGGATCGCCAAACCCGGACGCGCCGCCCTTTGTAAAACCCGGCTCAAGGGTCAGGGCCGGTGACAGCCTCTGCATCCTTGAGGCGATGAAGATGATGAACCGCCTTGAAGCGGAATTTGACTGCGAGATTGTTTCGATAAAGGCGGCCAGCGGAGACCTTGTTGAATACGGCCAGGTTCTCTTTGAAGTAAAGCGGTTGTAAAATTGGCAAAGAAACTATCCGCCGGCTCCCCTTCGTACAGGCCCGGCGGCCGGGAAACAAAGCCGCCGGTCAGGCGTATTTTGATCGCGAACCGCGGGGAGATCGCGGTACGGATTATCAGGGCCTGCCGGGAACTGGGAATCGGGACGGCGGCGGTTTATTCCACGGCGGACAGGGACAGCCTTCACGTGAAGCTGGCGGACAGGGCGATCTGCATCGGCCCTCCCCCTTCCTCGCAGAGCTACCTCGTAAAAAGCAATCTTGTCATGGCCGCCTTTCATGCCGGCTGCGAAGCCATACACCCCGGCGTCGGCTTTCTTTCGGAAAACGCCGAATTCGCCCGGCTGGTACGGGACAGGGGATTTATTTTCATCGGCCCCGATCCGGAGGTGATTGAGCTGTTAGGCGACAAGGTAAGGGCCAGGGAAACGGCAGGGCGCTTCGGCCTTCCCGTCACGCCGGGAACGGAAGAAGCCGTTTCCGATCCCGCCCTTGCGCTTGACGGGGCCCGGCGTATCGGCTTTCCGGTGATCATAAAGGCGGCGGCGGGCGGCGGCGGCAGGGGCATGCGGATAGTCCGCGGGGAGGCTGAGCTTGGGGAAAGCCTTGCCATCGCGGGCAGGGAAGCGGAATCGAATTTTGCCGACGGCAGGGTTTTTATCGAACGCTATCTGGAAAACCCCCGGCATGTGGAACTGCAGATCATCGCCGACGGGGAAGGCAGGGTTGCCGTCCTCGGCGAGCGGGACTGCACGGTTCAGAGGAATCACCAGAAGCTTGTCGAAGAAAGTCCCTCGCCCGCGGTCAACGGCGAAATGCGCCGCCTCATGTCGGAAGGCGCGGTTAAAATGTTCCGGGAACTGAAATACCGGGGAGCGGGAACCATCGAATTTCTTGTCCAGGGGGACAAATTTTATTTTATGGAAGTGAACGCCCGCGTACAGGTGGAACACCCGGTGAGCGAATTTACAAGCGGCGTTGACATTATACGCCAGCAGATTCTTGCCTGTACGGGCGGCCGCATGGAAACGGATCCCGGCGCGGTACGTACCGGGGGATGGGCCCTCGAATGCAGGATCAACGCCCTCTCCCCCGGCAGGGTAACGCGGCTTGACGCGCCCGGCGGCCCCGGAACGCGCTTTGATTCGTTTTTATACACCGGCTGCGCGGTTCCCCCCTATTACGATTCCCTTGTGGCAAAACTCGTCGTCCACGCGCCGGATCGGGGGCAGGCTCTCGCGCGGATGGATCGCGCCTTGAGCGAATTGAACATTGAGGGAATAAAAACAAACCGGGACGAACAGCGGCGGATCATCAACGACGGGATTTTCCGCGGCGGTGATTTCGGGACTTCGTTTTACGAGATATTTTCCGCGCGGCAGAATCCCGGCGGACATGCCGCGGCGCAATAACAGGGTTGTCCGGCAACCCGGCTGGTTCCGGGCAGCTCAAATTTAATAATCTGAAGGAGGCGGCGTATGCCCGCTGAAAAGACAGACAGCCCTGCGTCCTGCCCCGGCTGCGGAGCGCGGTTCGGTGCCGGGGAAATAGACAGAAACCTCAAAACCTGCCCCGGCTGCGGCTACCATTACCGCATGGAACCCGGCGAGCGGATCCGCTATCTTGCGGACCCGGAAAGTTTTGTCGAATTTTCCGCGGGACTCAGCTCCCTCAACCCCATCGACCTTGCCGGCTACGAGGATAAACTTTCCGAAGCGGAACTCAAGGCCCGCATGAAAGACGCGGTGATCACCGGAACCTGCGCCATCGAGGGCAGACCCCTCATCCTGGGGCTTATGTCCTTCACGTTCATGGGAGGCTCCATGGGATCCGTGGTCGGCGAAAAGGTCAGCAGGGCGATGCTTAAAGGCGCCGAGGAGAATCTTCCCGTTGTCATCTACACTACTTCGGGGGGCGCCCGCATGCAGGAAGGAATTTTTTCCCTGCTGCAAATGGCAAAAACCTCAAGCGCCGCCGCGGAACTGGACAGGGCGGGGGTTCCCTTTTTTGTCGTGCTCTGCGATCCGACCACCGGCGGGGTCACGGCTTCCTTTGCCATGCTGGCCGATATTGCCATTGCCGAACCCGGCGCCCTTGTCGGTTTTGCCGGCCCCCGGGTCATTGAGGGGACGATCCGGCAGACCCTGCCCGAAGGTTTTCAGCGCGCCGAATTCCAGCTTGAGAAAGGCTTCGTTGACATGATCGTCAGGCGTCACGATCAGCGGCTGATACTTTCACGGCTTGTCGATCTGCACCGCCCCGCCGCCGGAACGCCGGCAGCCCGGGCGCCGTCCGGCCGCGGCAGGATTGTTCGGCAGGCGGCCGGGTTATCGAACAGGTTCAACAATGGACTTGTTCAATAACCCGGTTGGTTATTTGGGAACCTGCGGTTCCCTTGCAAGTCTTGCAATTTCTCGCCAACGAACCTTCGGTTCGAAGGCTGCGAAATTGCGGTATTTTTAGCGGTTGTTGTTCAAAAACTGAAGTTTTTGAACAACTCTAATTTATGAAACGGAGCGGAGAATGTCCATAGCGGAACTTCAGCAAAAAGTCGAGGAACTGAAAAAAATCGCCCGGGAGTCGGGGATTGACGCGGCCGAAGAAATAGCCGGCATTGAGGCGAAGATCGGAGACCGCGCCCAAAACGAATCCGTCTGGAGACGGGTGGAACTTGCCCGCCACCCCGAACGGCCCTACGCGATGGATTATATAGGCCGTATTTTCGACAGTTTTCTTGAACTCCACGGGGACCGCGCCTTCGGCGATGATCCGGCCATCGTGGGGGGGCTTGCCTTTCTTGACGGCCGGCCGGTTACGGTTATCGCGAACCAGAAAGGCAGAACCCTTAAGGAAAACATGTACCGCAACCACGGCATGGCAAACCCCGAAGGCTACCGCAAGGCCCTGCGCCTGGCGAAGGAAGCGGAAAAATTCCGCCGCCCCGTTGTTACCTTTGTCGATACCGCCGGGGCCTGTCCCGGCCTCGGCGCGGAAGAACGCGGGATCGGCGAAGCCATTGCGCGTAACCTGCGGGATTTCAGCAGGCTTAGAACCCCGATAGTCTGCGTGATCATCGGCGAAGGCGGTTCGGGCGGCGCCCTGGGCATCTGCGTGGGCGACAAAATTTACATGCTCGAAAACGCCATCTACTCGGTGATAAGTCCCGAAGGTTACGCCTCCATCCTGCTCCGCGACGCGGCCAGGGCAAAGGACGCGGCGGCCCTGATGAAAATAACCAGCTCCGATCTGCTTAAATTCAGGGTGATCAACGGCGTTATTCCCGAACCTCCCGGCGGCGCCCACAAGGACCCCGCCGCCGTGGCCGCCGGAATAAAAAAAATCCT
>JAISND010000278.1 GCA_031276615.1 Treponema sp.
AGAACAGGTTGAAAACGCCCTTCTTGTTCCAAACGCGGCGCTGCGCTACCAGCCGGCATCGTTAAGCGCAAGCGAGATCGACGAAAAAATTTTTAACGCGGGCCTTGCGGGCATGAGCGAAGAAGAGCGCGGCGCCGCCCTTGCGGCCAGGGCGGAAACGCGGAAAACCGCCGCGGACCGGGGCGGAAACGCGGCGCGGCAGGGCGGCGGCCTTGCGGGTCTTGCCGCGTCCTTCGGCATGGGCGGCGGCAGAATGCGCGTGCCCGGCGGCGGACAAAACGCAAACAGCGGCGCGGGCGGCGCGGACAGGGTACGGCCCCTCTGGTACATCGACGAAAGCGGCAGGCTCGACTGCATGCTCGTGCGCGCCGGAATCAGCGACGGCATCAATACTGCGATACGGCCGGCGCGGCAGGGCGGCAGGACGCCGCGGGCCGATTCCGCGGGCGCAGGCCAGGAGCCGGCGGCGGGTGGCAGCGCGCCGCCCGCGGCCCGATCCTTCGATTCCGGCCCGGAAGGCATGCGGGTAATCCTTCGGGAAAGGATATGACATGGCGGTTATTGAAATGCGGGGCATCAAACGGATCTACCGCCTTGGGGGAAAGGGCAGCGAGGAAGTCATCGTCCATGCCCTGCGGAGCGTGAATCTTTCCGTAGAGGCCGGCGAGTTTGTTTCCATCATGGGCCCCTCCGGCTCGGGCAAATCGACGCTGATGAATATCCTCGGCTGCCTGGACAAGCCCAGCGGAGGAAGCTACAGCCTTGACGGAATCGAAACCTCAAAATCCGGTTCTGATACCTTCGCCATGATACGAAACAAAAAAATCGGCTTTGTGTTTCAGGCCTTCAATTTGCTGACCCGCACCACGGCGCTTGAAAATGTGGAACTGCCGCTTTTTTACAGCCGCAGCTTCGGACGAAACAGGCAGTACGGGGAAAAGGCCGCCGCCTGCCTGCGCGGGGTGGGACTCGGCGGGCGTATGGGGCACTATCCTTCGCAGCTGTCGGGCGGCCAGCAGCAGCGGGTGGCGATAGCCAGGGCAATGGTGAACGACCCTGCCTTTATCCTTGCCGACGAGCCGACAGGCAATCTGGACACAGAGACCTCCCTTGAGATAATGTCCCTCTTCCAGAAGCTCAACCGCGAAGGCAAGACCATCGTCATGGTTACCCATGAACCGGAACTGGCAGCCTACACCAAACGGATCGTCACCCTTCGGGACGGGGAACTGGTTTCGGACAGGACCATCGGGCAAAAGGAGCTGACATGAAACTGCCGGGGGAATCGCCATGAACGTGCCTGAACTGCTTCACACCTGTTTCCGCTCCATTTTCCGCAACCGGATGCGGAGTCTGCTTACCTCCCTGGGCATCATCATCGGTGTGGCTTCGGTGATCATCATGGTCGCCGTGGGAGAAGGCGCCCGGCGTTCGATTGAGGAACGAATCGGCGCCATGGGAACAAACCTCATACAGATCATGCCCAGGCGCATGATGCTGCGTCCGGGCCGGAACACGGGCGCGTTCCCACGGCCCAACAGGCTCACCAAAAGCGACGCGGAGAAACTCAAGGCCGAAGCAAGTTACGCTATGGCGATTTCCGGCATCAGCCAGCGGAGTTTTCCGGTAGCGGGCGGCGACAGCAGCCGGACAGTTACGGTCATGGGCGTCGAGCCTGATTACCTTGTCATCCGCGGCTGGAACATTGCCCAGGGCAGTTTTTTCGGGGACAGTGACGTGGCGGCGCGCAGCCGGGTCGCCGTCCTTGGCGCGACAAGCGCGGCGCAGCTCTTCGGAGAACATTCCACGCCGGGCGGCGAAGCCATCGGCAGGCAGATACGAATCGGCAAAGAGCGCTTTACCGTGATCGGAATCCTCGCGCGCAAAGGCGCCGACGGCGGCGGCGGCGATCAGGATGACATCGTCATGGTTCCCCTGGACACCGCCCTCACCAGGCTTGTCAACTCGCGCAGCCTCAACTCGATTGCCCTGATCGTGGCAAGCAGGGAATATATGGAAGCTTCCCAAAAGGAAGCCGATCTTATACTCCGGGAAGCTCACCGCCTGAATGGGGTGGAAACGCCGGATTTTGAAATTATAAACATGGCGGATATCATCGAGATGGCGTCTGAAACTTCCCGCAGCCTTACCACCCTGCTTGCGGCCATTGCCGGCGTTTCCCTTATCGTCGGCGGAATCGGAATTATGAACATCATGCTGGTGTCCGTTACCGAGCGTACCAGGGAGATAGGCATCCGCATGTCCGTGGGCGCGCGGAAGCGGGATATCCTCTTTCAGTTTCTCGCCGAATCCGTCATCCTCAGCCTTATGGGAGGGCTTGTCGGAATTGGCATGGCCTTCCTCGTCTGCCGCATTCTGGGGACGGCGGGAATTCCCGCCTCGGTGAATCCCCTGATAACGGCGGCCGCGGCCTGCTTCGCCGGCCTTGTGGGAATCGCCTTCGGCTATTACCCTGCCCGCAAGGCGGCGGGGCTTTATCCGGTTGACGCGCTGCGTTACGAGTAAGGAAAAAAACATGGACCGGCGCTTCGTTTTGTTGATCCTTGGGATTCTTTTTTGTGCTTCCGTTTTTGCCGAAGGGAAAAACCTCAGCCTTGAACAGGCGCGGACACTGGCGCTGTCCAATTCGCGGAGCCTTGCCAAATACAATCTCGCGGCGCGCGCCGGCGTTCTTGACGAAAGATCGCGGCTGTACGGGAATCTTCCTTCCCTTTCGCTTGGCGCCAGCGCGTCGGCGAGTCTCCGGGACCCGGAAGGGACGCCGCAGGACAATCTTCTTGACGCCTTCAACGCCGGAGCGAGCGTCAGCGTATCCCAGAAAATTTTCGAAGGAGGAAAAACCCTTGTCCTTAAAGCCATTAATGCAATCAACGCGGAAATGGCGCGGAAAGACGCCCTGGCCGAATATTTTAACGTTCTCGATTCGGCGGACAGCGCCTATTACGCGGCGCTTGAGGCCGCGGTGAATCTTGAGGAGGCGGAATCCGCCCTGGAAACCGCGGCTCTGAGCCTTTCCATCGCCGAGCTGCGCCGGCAAAGCGGCATGATCGGTCCGGGGGACTACCTCAAGGCCCAGGCCGACAAGGAAGCACGTGAAACCTCGCGCAACCAGGCGCGGCGAAATCTTGCCCTGAACACGGCAAAACTCAAGTCCCTCACCGGCATGGACGAAACCCCGCGGCCGGAAACGGTTGACTTCGGCAAATACGAAGAAACCATCCTGCGCCTCGCCGCGATTTCCGACGAAGGGGCGGACGCCCTGTACGCGAAATTTTGGGAGACCCTCGCGGCGAAAAATCCGGGCCTTGCGAAAGCGGGGCTTTCGGGCGCGAAGGCGGAGAAAGATCTTTCCCTGGCAAAACGGGATTATTCCCCCAGCCTCAGCGCCTCATTCTCGACGGGAATTAACTACACGCGGCTCAACGGACCGGAAACCAGTCCGGGACGGCTCTCGCTGAGCGGCAGCATTCCCCTTGATTACTGGGTAACCGCGAACAATGTCGAGAAAAGCAGAATCGCCAGGGATTCGGCGGCGCTGGATTACCTTGAAGCGGAAAACTCGCTGGAAATGGAACTGCGGAGCGCTCTGTTAGACGCAATTGCCGAGGCCGGTTCCGTTGTTTCCTCCCGCAGGGCATGGGAGTACGCGAAAAAGCATTTTGAGTATATCATGGAACTGTACCGGCTTTCACGCGGTTCGGTGACGGAACTTTCCGACGCTTCCGCCCTGGCAGGCTCCAGCCGCAGCCAGCTTGTCAGGGCACAGTACGGATTCCTGCAGGCCCTTTCAAAACTGAGAAGCCTGGGAACCATTGAGGACGAAAAGGAGCTGATAAGGCTGCTTGGAGAATCATGAAGCTGAAAAAAAACGTCCGGACATCTTCCGGCATCGCCGCCTTTGCCGCGTGGCTGCTCCTTTCAGTGCTGAGCGTGTTCATCATCTGGCAGCTGAGGGACAGGGCGCGGCTTATCCGCGACAACGAC
>JAISND010000029.1 GCA_031276615.1 Treponema sp.
TCAATTTCCAGCAGCGCCGCATGGGCAAAGTCGATGTTCATGTCCGCTCCTTTCTTCTATCATATAGGGGAAGGAAGGGGCTTACAAGAGCTCTCGCCGGTTCATCGAAAAGGTAAGCCAAAAGCACTCATGCCTCGATTGAACATATTAGCCAAAGGGTATATAGTAAATCCATGGCGCAGAATATAAAGAAGCTGGTACAACAGCTTTCACTGGAAGAAAAAACCCGCCTCTGCGGAGGCGAAGACTGGTGGCACACCCGGGCGGTGGAAGGTTCCGGAATTCCTGCGGTAATGTTTTCGGACGGCCCCCACGGGCTCCGCAAACAGCCGCAACATTCGGATCATTTGGGAATAAACGAAAGTATCAAGGCGGTCTGTTTTCCCACAGCCTGCGCTTTTACCTCTTCATTTGACCGTTCCCTGATACGGGCCCTGGGTGAAGCTCTGGGCGAGGAGTGCCAGGCGGAAGATATTGCCGTTCTTCTGGGGCCCGCGGTGAATATCAAGAGGAGCCCCCTCTGCGGGCGCAATTTTGAATATATGTCCGAAGACCCTTATCTGGTCGGAGAAATTGCCGCCGCCTACATCAACGGCGTTCAGAGCAAACACGTCGGAACAAGTTTGAAGCACTATGCGGCCAATAACCAGGAATTTCGCCGCACCACCGTTTCGGCGGAAATTGACGAGCGCACCCTGCGGGAAATTTACCTGGCCGGCTTCGAGGCGGCGGTTAAAAAATCGCAGCCCTGGACATTGATGTGTTCCTATAACAGGCTGAACGGCCTCCACGCCAGCGAGAACCCGAAGCTGCTTACCGAAATTCTCCGGAACGAATGGGGCTTCGAGGGCTTCGTGATGAGCGACTGGTTCGCGGTCAACAACAGGGCGGCGGCGCTCAAGGCCGGCCTTGATCTTGAAATGCCCTACTCCCTGGGGCATAACGACCGGGCCCTGTTTGAGGCGGTTCAAAGCGGCGTGGTTCCCGAAGTCCTGCTCAATATCGCGTGTGAGCGCATCCTGACCAAAGTCTTTGAGTATGCCGACAACCGCATCAAAGCCGAATTTGACCGGGACAAGCATCACGCGCTGGCGGCGCAGATCGAAAAGGAAAGCGCCGTACTGCTCAAAAACGAGGTTGTCGGCGGCGGCCCTCTCCTTCCCCTTAAAAAGGACGCAAAAATCGCCTTCATAGGCGAATACGCGGAGAATCCCCGTTTCCAGGGCGGCGGCAGTTCGCACATCAACCCCCACAAGGTTAGCAGCGCGCTGGAAGCGGCGAAGGCGGCCGGCATCTCCGGCATCAGCTACGCGAAAGGCTTCCCCGGCGACAGCGATACCGCCGTCGAAGAGGACATTGCCGCCGCGGTAGCCGCTGCCAAAGCGGCGGATGCCGCCGTGATATTCGCCGGCCTCCCCGATGTTTTCGAATCCGAAGGCTATGACCGCAGCCATATACGGATGCCTGACTGTCAGAATGTACTCATCGCCGCGGTGGCGGAAGTACAGCCGAACACCGTAGTGGTCCTGCATAACGGGTCTCCCGTGGAAATGCCCTGGCTGGACAAGGTTCCCGGGGTACTGGAAATGTATTTGGGCGGGCAGGCAGTGGGAGAAGCCGCGGTGAGCATACTTTTCGGCGACACAAATCCTTCGGGCAAGCTCGCCGAAAGTTTTCCGGTCAGCCTCGAAGACAATCCTTCGCATCTTAACTTCCCCGGAGACGGAACAACCGCCCTGTACCGGGAAGGGGTGTTTGTGGGCTACCGGTACTACGATTATAAAAAGACTAAAGTTCTTTTCCCCTTTGGACACGGCCTCTCCTATACGGCCTTTACCTACACCAATCTGCGCTTAAGCAAAACTTCCATTACCGACACCGAAAGGCTTACGGTGACGGTGGATGTTACCAATACCGGAAAAATCGCGGGTAAGGAGATCGTCCAGCTTTATGTGGCGGATAAAACCGGGACAACCGGGCGGCCGATCCGGGAGCTTAAGGGGTTTGAAAAAATCGACCTGGCCCCAGGAGAAACCAAAACCGCGTCCTTTACCCTGGACAAGCGTTCCTTTGCCTATTACCACACCGGCCTTCCCGGCTGGTACTGCGCTCCCGGGGACTACGAGATTTCCGTTGCCGCGTCTTCCAGGGATATACGCCTGAGCGCCCGGGTCACCCTAAGCACCGGCGTGCTTCTGCCCTTCCATGTGGATCTTAACACCACGATTACCGCGCTTCTCGCTGATCCCCGTACCAGGGATCTGGCGCAAAAAGAAATTATTGAAAAACTTGGCGGAAACGCCAAAGAAGAAAGCGGGACGCCCGCCGCCTCCCGGGAGGAGATTGAAACCAGGCAGCGGCATTTTCGGGAATTTATGGAATCTCCCCTGCGTTATATCTACATGTGTACCCCTATACCTTACGAGGAAATTGTTAAGCTCATAGGCAGGTTTAACGGTTTAACAAACTAAAACCGATGCGCGGGGCGGCAGGCATCGTGTTATTGATACATAATGATGTAGGGCCTGGGGTTTAGCTCGACTACATCCCGGGGCGAAAGCAGGGGACTGTCGTAGCCCGCGCCGGAAATGCCGGAATTGTAAAAGAGCTTAAACCCCTTGATGGGCATATTCGAAGCCCTGGCGTTGTATTCGTAGGACTGTTTTTTTACCTCCGGGCTGCCAAACCCGTCGGCGCAGTGAACCAGCCTGACCCGCCGGAAGCTGCTTTGAACCTTCTCCCTGCCGCTGATCATGCGCCAGTTAAACTGGTGGATTACCAGCATCCGTTCTCCGGGGATGTGGTTTTCGATCATGTAGTCTTCCATCACCTTTTGGGCCTGGTTTATTTCTTCGGCCGTTACCATGCCGATTTCCTTCATGGGCATGGTTGTCCGCCATTCGGGGTCCAGGGCCAAATGGACGTTGGGGTATTTAAGCCAGGGCAGCATCCTTTTAAGGGAATCGACCGGATCATGCCGGCCTATCTGGTGATCGATGAACACCAGTATGTCATTCGCCTGGGCGTATTCGATGTACTCTTTAAGCACCGTCTCGCTGAGAATGCCAATCTCCCCTTCGGGCCAAACGGTTCCGTAAATGATATAAAAGGCTTTGAGAACTCCCCGGCCTCCGCCTGCTGCTTTGTATTCTTCGGCCAGGGCGTCAAGGCGCCGGTTGAGTTCTTCTTTGGAATAACGTCCGAGGATGCCCATGTTTTTGGAGCGCGGATGTCCGTAGAAGGCAAGAACATCGTTATTAAGGAGGAGGGAGAGGGTCTCGTTTGCCCCTGAAAGCCGGGCGGCGAGTTCGCTTTCTGAGGCAACCCAATAAGGCCGGGCCGCTTCCCGGGCGGCCATGGCTTCCAGGTGGGAATTGAGATATGCCGCAGGAAAGAGGGAATTCCCCCAGGCGGCTTCGCTTTCGGGCGGATACACGGAAACCGAAAGACTCTGAGCCGCCGCAGCGGCGCTGACGGCGAAAAACAGAATCGAAGCGGTGAGCACAATCTTCCGGCTTTGTTTCGCCGCTATAGGAGCCTGTCGCACTTGTAGATTTTTAAGGATTTTCTGCACGAAGCGCAACAAATTCCTGGTACAAAACATGGTGATTTATTATCGGCAGAAAGCGCGAAAAAGATAAGGAATAGCGCATTTCCCGAAAACCGGAGTGTTGGGAAAGCTTTAATATCAGTACCGGCACCCTCAGGGAGCTATGGCGTCAAGTTCATGCTCCACTGCTTCAAGCCGCCTGGTGAGGGAAGCGATGGTGCGTTCCAGGCGGAGCTTTTCTTTTGCAAGCCGCTCCCGGGGATCTTCCTCAGGCTTTTTGCGTATGGCGGTTTTTACCATGTCGGGGCTCTTGCCCTTAAGGATGGCAGTTTCCGCCGCCAGGCGGGTCTCCTCGTTTTTTATGCCCGCCAGGAAACGCATGTTATCGGGCCCGGTTTCGGGGTTGAGGTTATATTGATGCATCTTTACCGCAAGATTGGCGGCCTGCCGGGGAATGCAGAGAACCCGGTCTATGTAATCTTCCCAGCGGCCCCCGGCGGCGGCGCAGAGTTCATGGGCCTTGAGCAAAAGCCCGCCCAGCTCTTTGACCAGGCCGCCGTTTTCTTTGAGGTACTTTTGCCTGATGGTTTCGGTGAGCTCCGACAATTCGGCGGAACCGCTGAACACATTACGGTAGATTTTTTTCG
>JAISND010000145.1 GCA_031276615.1 Treponema sp.
TTAAAGTGATTCGTAACGAATCATCTTTCCTTTGTGCGCCTTCCGCGCCCTTGTGGTTCCTAATTCTTGATTATTGTAATCAGGTCTTGAATTGTGGGTCAAGTTTAGCATATACGGGACGCTTTTATCGAAGGCATCGAAAGCGCCGGGCACGAAAAGATAAACGCACAGGCGCACGAAAATTATCTGTCAAGCAGTTCCGCTGCGGCATAATCGGCGCCGGCCTTCGCCGTGTCGCCTTTCTGCGACCAGGCATAGGCCCGTTCCCGGTAGGCCGCCGCGTTGGAAGGCTCAAGCTTTATCACCTGGGTATAGTCGGCTATGGCCCGGTCCCAGTCCTTCAATTCGGCGTACCCATAAGCCCGGTTAAACCACGCATCGGCATAGCCGCTTTTGAGCCTCAGCGCCCTGGTATAATCCTCAACGGCCCGCTCGTGGTTTCCCTGCCGGGCGTAGAGAAAGCCCCGGTAGTTATAGACTTCGGCGTAATCCGTCTTCAGGCTCAGGGCCCGGCTATAGTCGGCGATGGCGCTGTTTACGTCGCCTTTGCGCCGCCAGGCGTTTCCCCGTGAAACAAAGGCTTCGGTATAGTCCCCTTTGAGCTTGACGGAACGGCTGTACTCCGCTATGGCCTTGTCGTAATCCCCGGCGCGGTAAAGCTGTTCACCGGATAAAAAGGCGGCGTAATAGGGAGGCACATCCATCTTCTCCAGGATCGCCGCACCGGTCTTTTTGTAGTTTCCGGGATTAAGCTCCTCAAGATTCACACCAAAAGCAGGAAGCCTCCCCTTAAGATCCTCGGCCAGAAGTTCCGGCGTATAGGTAAAGACCGCCCATTCGCCGCGGCCTTCCCGAATCTCCGCCCGTTTGGTCTCCCGGCGGCCGTTGCGGTAGGTCATGGTAACGGAATAAGTCCCCGGCGGAAGCAGCCGCGTCTGGGTTTCCCCGAAGGTGAGGGGCCGGCTTTCGGCGTCAAAGCCCTCGATTAAAACCGCGCCGGAAAACATGGTCTGCATACGCAGTTCCCCCGCGGCATAGTAACGATCGATAAGGGGGAAATCTTCCGCCGGGAAAAAGGCGGTGGAGGCAGGGAGGGCCCTTTGAACAAAGCCCGCGAATTCGGCGGCCCCCGGATAGCGCCGGTTCCCGGCCCACGCGGCGCCGGCGGCTTCGAGCAGAACCGGCATAAACGCATCATGAGCTTCTTCCCCCTGGGAAGAATTGGCAAATCCAAGGAAAACGCCGGGACCCAGCCAGTCCTGAAGCCTGAGGAAAGCGGTCTTCGCTTCGGTTGCTTGGGGGCCGTGAATGTCAAGAAGAACCATGACCTTGTGGGTATCAAGGGAAGAAAAAGCGGCGGCAAGGTCCCATTTGTCCAGCGCCTCCTCCCCGGAAGGCCCGGCGAGCAGAAAGCGGAAGTCCCCTCTCCCGTCGATGCTGCCGGAAAGGGAAAGGATACACACGATCACATCCTCCCCTCCTGCTTCAGCCGAAAGAGCGCCAAAGCTGCGGAAGAAGCCTTCCCGTCCCAGGTCGCGGCCGTGAAGGCCTCGAACCTTGACGGCCTGATACAGGGCGCCTGTGCCCTGCCGGGCAAAGGCCGCCTCCAGGGCGCGGGTCGTTTCCGGGGGCCCGGAGTTGAGGGTTAACACATGGAGAACCGGTTTGCCGGAGGCCGAGGGAATGTCCCGGAGGCCCGGAAGCTCCGCCCAAAGGCGTTCGGAGGCGGCGCTATTATCCCCGTTGAAAATCGAAACCCCGAGGCCCGCCGCTCCGAATTTCGGCGGCCGGGGAATTGACAGAAAAATGTGATAGATAGTTTTCCCGCCCTTCCGGCGCTTCTCCCGGACAAGGCCCTTGGCGTCACGGATGGCGGCGGGGAATTCTTCGCCCCGGCGATCCCGGTAAAAGAGCGCCAGGGTTCCAATCCCGCCGCCCGATTCATCGGTCGCCTCAAAGTCCAGGTCAATATCTCCGTCCCGAACCGTTATACCCAAAGGCCCCTGAATTTCGGGAGGAGCTTTTTCGGCCAGGAGACCGGCCAGGGTTTCCCGCCCGGCGGCCCCGTCCTCCGGGGGGTTCGCCGGCAGATCCGGCCGGAAAAAGGTTTCGGCGAAACGGCTCAGGGAATAGACGCCGTTTTTTGTGTGTACCATGAGACAGGCGGCCCCCCGCCTTGAAGCGCGGTAATAGCCCTCGGGCGTAATGCCGATTGTTTCGGTCCCTTCCCCGGTTACAACGCCGTAGAACCGGACGATCTCTCCGCCGTCAGCGCCGATAACGCTCACGCTCCCGCCGGCGTTGGTCCGGGGCTCTCCTCCGGCAGCCTGGATAAAGTCATCAACTGCGGCCGCCGCGGCTTCGGCGGAAGGAACCAGGCCCTCCCGAAGCGCCAGGGTATAGGAAACTTCTTTTCCCCCGCCGCAGGAAAAGGAGAGAAGGATCGAAAAAAAAGCCAACAAAAGGAAGCAGAAACGGGAGAGGGCGGCGAAGTCAGTTTTCATTCGTGCTGTTTGCGACGACCGGGCTATTCGTCTCATTCACGCTATTTGCGTTATTGACGCTGCCCTGACCAGCCGCGGTATCCGGCTTCTCTGTGCCGGTGACGCTGTTTCTCTCATCTGTCCCGGCGGCGCTGTTTGTGTTACTTGCGGCATCCGTATTCGCCCCGCCCTGATTATCCGCCTCGTTCCTGCCGTCATCGCCGTTCCGGTAGAAGATCCGCACGTGTTCCACCGTTGTCCGGTGCTTCATCTTGAGGATGAGGGCCTGCTCCCGGGCATTGTAACTCCAGCCCGACGAATCATAACGCTCAAACTGGGAATCGGTACGGAAATCCATATTATAAAGCTGGATTTTGGCAAAGGGCCGTATCCCCCGGATGATCATATAGTGGGTCTCCCCGGCGGGGAAACTTACCGAAATATCAAGAACATCGTTTTGCAGGGAAGCGCTCACCTGCCGGGCGGCGGTCCATGTCCAGACCGTATTCGCCGGGACGGCTATGGGCAGGGCCTTAGGGCCATATTCCCCCGGACGCAGAATGTGGTAGAGCTTTGCGGTGGTAAGTTTGGAAGGCGCGGGGTCTTCGGCGATTTCCCCTTCGGCTGAAAGCAGAACCCCCGGTTTAACCAGGCCGGAACCGTCGTCCAGGGACAAAACCGAAAGGATGAGGGATCGGGCCACTCCTGCCCAGGAATCGTTCCCCGAGGATTCGGCCCAGCCGAGGAGGGCCTTCCCCAGCCGCAGGTTGAATTCGGTTTCCCCCTGCTGCTCCTTGAAAACAAAGACCCGATCCCCTTCGGGAGCCATGCGGATAGCCCCGGAGATTACAAAACACGCCTGATCGATGAGGCGCTCGAAGGGGTTATCCGCATTGGGGCGGTAAGTTTTCCAGTCGTTAAAGCCTTCCAGGATTCCCGCCGTGTGTTCCAGGGTCAGGCCGGCGGGATCGAGGGAACGGATAATTCCGGCCCCTTCTCCGATAAAGTTGGTATGCCCCCGGACAGCCAGATATTCAAAAACACGGGGTTCCTTAAGAAAGTCCAGGGACTTCTCGTTGATCTGCCGGGAAAGACGGCCCAGCTTTTCCCGGTCCAGGGTATTGAGGGAACGCAGCGCCTCCCCCAAACGGCCCAGGTACACGGAAGATATATAGGTCCTCTGCCGGCCGTTCAGGAAGGCCGGAGGAATCGCCGCCACCGCGGCCTTATAGGTTCCCCGGTTCAGGGCCTCCCCCACATAGGCCGACGTCAACTCTTCGTCGTTTTGCGCCTTAATGGTTCTGTTCCAGAGGGAAAAGTTCTGATCCAGCCAGCGGGAGAAGGCTTCGTTAAAACTCTGCCTGCTCTGGGCGCCGGCGATGATGAAATTCTCGGGAGAGAAGGGACGCTTTTCGGGGATGGCTCTGTAAGACAGAGAAGGCCCGTCCGCATTGAGGAAGAGGAGGCGCCGGGCGGAATCCAGAGGAGAGCGGCCAAAACTGTAGTTTACCCCGTCGGCGAGAACGACAAACTGGCCGTCCCCGGAATCCTTGAGCCCGGTTTTTTTCAAAGGTTTATAGGGCAGTTCGACTCCCGCAAGACCCTCGGGAAAAACGCCGGAAATCCTCAGTTCCGGGGCCCCTCCGGTATAATGACTGCTGAACGTAAGTTCCCCTCCGCCGGGAAGAACAAACAGGGCCGATTCCCCGGAAATGATCATCCGTTCCGGCGCCGCTTCTTCCCTG